>JAZRIE010000292.1:0-5899 GCA_045645105.1 Eubacteriales bacterium
GCCCCCGACGGCAAAAAGCTTCCGTCCGAGCCATACCATCCCGCAAAATCCGCGGCGTCACATTCGGGGAGCGTGACGGTCGAGCCTGCGTAAAGCTCGCGCTCGGTGATAGAATTTCCAACCTCATAGGAGAGCGTGACGCCGGTTTGCGGAAGAATGTTGACATAGATCACCGCATACAGAACGTAGGAGTGAATGGTCTGTGACGAGCCGCTTCGCGTGACGCTGTAGGATGCCTTTCCCCGTACTGTCAGTATATGCGAGGTGTTCTCGGGGAAGTGAATGAAAAGCGAAAGATTCATGCGCTCTCCCTCGCCCGCCGTTTGCCATTCACCGCCGTCCCACGCGTATTCAAGACCTTCGATCTCGTAGTCGTGAGAGAGCGAGCCATTCAGCTTCAGCGTCGACGCGGGGTAGACATCCTCAGTGGTATAGACCGCACCGTTTTTTGCAGTCCATTGCTGCGGTTCGGTCAGATCGGCGCGATAATCGTAGCGATTGGTCGCTTGCGCAAGATTTTTCACGCGACCGTTCGCGGGGTCAGCAGAGGGAGATGCGGGCATATTGCCGTAGACGGGGATCAGAAAGCTTGCGGGGGCGTCGAGTGCGTCGAGCGCCGCAAACGACTGATACAACGCGCGTCCCTCGCTCATTGCACCAAAGACCGCCGTCATATATTGCTTTGTAAAATTGGTATTGGCACGGCTGTCCACGTTGAATTTTTGCAGATATACCGTTGATTGATAACAGTCTATGTACCTCGTTTTGAGGAAATACGCGCCGCCGTACAACGCCTTCCACCGTGTGCTCCATGCAGGACTGCCGCCCCACGCGTCGCGCATTGCTTCGGTTCCTTTTTGGGCGTACTGCATGGCGTTATAATAGATGTTGAACACGCCTTTTCCCGTCGCGCCCACGTTAAAATAATTGTAATAGCCGTCAAGTGCGAGAAGATCGGTCTTGTTATGACCCGACGAGGGCGGGTTTACCGACTGACCCGACTCGGTTTTATCGGTCTGGTCGCGGTAAAATTCCCACAGCTTCGTGCCACAAGATCCCGAGATCAGGGGAGAGACGCCCGAGCTTCCTTGCTCCTGACGCACCTTAGCGGCAAGAAAGATGGGATCGATGCCAAGCTCCTGACCGATCGTCATAAAATAAGACGCGTAGGTTTTTCCGTTTTCAAGCGTTGCGGTTTCCATAAACGTCCCCTTGAGAATGGCGTTCACGGAGTCGATCGACTTTCCGTCACCGCCCGAGAGGGTATAAAATTGGAAAATGTCGGTCTCGTTGAGGAAATTGCGGGGATCCATAAAATATTCGACGGTCGAACGCGATGCCTGATAGTAGCCCGAATCGTACTTTTCACGGTTGAGGGGGTGGTGGTATGCGGCATAATCGCTGTCGGCGTATACCACGTTGGTCTCACCCTTTTCGGTCTCCTTGTCGATCACGTATTTCCAAGTGTATTGCGGCTCTGCCTCGGTGATCAGAAGCGGCGTGAACTCCCAAGATGGGTGCAGCAGGTGCAGCTCGGTGAGCGCGACGGCATAATCGGTGGGGAACCCCTTTTCGATCAAGCCCTCGTAATAGACCTCGGCGTCACCCGAAAAATAGCGCTCGCTGCTTTCCACGGGGAAGACCATGGGAATGGCAACGGCGGCGACGAGAAGCACCACGATCAACGTCGTAGCGACTCCTATGATGCGTTTGAACGGTGATGGTTTCATGCGTCGTCCTTCCTTGCGTTTTCCGTGTTCGTGAACGAATAAATACGGTATAAAATATCTATATATATTTTAACAGATAATATAGGATTCGTCAATGCTTTTTTCGAAAAAAAGGAGAATAATTTACCGCAAGACACCGTATTTTGCGCACCGTGTGAACTCGACTCAAATCGGCTTGCCTTGTGTGATCGGGTGTGAGCTCCTTGATGACTTTTGAATTTTTGCTCATCAATCGATACGGTCTTGAAGCAGACTCTTTTTGATTGTGAAACAAAAAATCTACAGATTATATACAGGTTGTACAAAAAACAGATAAGAAAAATCTAAAAAATTTCAAAAATATGTTCTAAAAGTATTTGCAATTCGTTCAATTTTGTGTTATAATATACGAGGCAATGAGAAAAAGACTGCGTCGAAGGTCGAATGGTGTATATTTTTCATTCACGGCGCGTTATTGGTGGCGTTTCGAAACATTCATAATTCCGTCACACTCCGTTCCCATTGTCGATTTATAATGATACCATGGAAAATATTGACGAACGTAAGAGAAAGGATGTTGATCATGACCGATACGAAAATTTTGGTAATTGACGACGACCCCAATATCAGCGAGCTTTTGAAAATGTATTTTGAAAACGAGGGCTACGACGTAAAGCTGGCAAGCGACGGAATGGAGGGTCTCAACTATTTTAAGATCTTTGAGCCGGACCTCGTCCTGCTCGATATTATGCTCCCCAAAAAGGACGGCTGGCAGGTTTGCCGTGAGATCCGTGAGATCTCGTCCAAGCCTATCATTATGGTAACAGCCAAGTGCGAGGTGTTCGACAAGGTGCTGGGACTTGAGCTTGGTGCCGATGACTTTGTGGTAAAGCCCTTTGATATCAAGGAGCTTTCGGCACGCATCAAGGCGGTGCTTCGCCGTTGTCAGACGCATACCAATCAAAACGAGGACGAGGTCATCAAATTCGAGAACATAGAGATCAGCCTGCAAAAATACGAGCTGAAGCTGCGTGGCAAGTCGGTTGACATTCCGCCAAAGGAGCTGGAGCTTTTGTACTTCCTGTCGTCCAACTACAATCGCGTGTTTACCCGTGATCAGCTTTTGGATAAGGTATGGGGATTTGACTATCTCGGAGACTCGCGCACCGTGGACGTGCACGTCAAGCGACTGCGAGAAAAGCTTGAGGGCGTTTCGGATAAGTGGGTACTGAAAACGGTCTGGGGCGTTGGCTATAAATTCGAGATCCTGAGCTGACCGCAGTATAGTGCGCAGGATAGGTGACACAACGGTGGATAAACGAATGCCTCGCGTGTCATACTAAGGGATAACAAATATTCTGTAAACAGGAGGAAGTGCGACGATATGTCTGATTGGAAAAGTCAGGAGGAGCGAGCCGCCATGCCGAACACGGAGTCGACAACAAACGGCTACCGCTACCGTTGGAGCTATGCAGATCAATCCGCCTTTGAGCAGATGCAAAGACGCAAGAAAAAACGCAAGGGCCCTTTGACGTACGCCCTTGTGATCAGTACGGTGTTTTGTGTGTGCATCGGCCTTTTGGCGGGGGTGCTTGCGCTTTACGGCGCGGGCTTTGGAAAACGCACGGGTGCTTTGACGACCGCCGAGGTCGCGGAGCTTGTCAATCCCGCAACCGTGTTGATCTATGCCGAGAGTAAAGACGACGCGGGATACGGAACGGGATTTTTCATTCGTCAGGACGGATATATTGCCACCAACTATCACGTTGTGGCAGGAAAGAATAGAATTATCGTCACGCTTTACTCAGGCGTGGAGCTTGAGGCAAAGATGGTCAATTACAGCGCGGTGGACGACCTTGCCGTGCTTCGCGTAAAGGGAAGCAATTTCCCCACTGTGATGATCGGTGACTCGGCTACGATCGCGGTGGGAGACGTGGCGATCGCCGTCGGTAATCCCTCGGGGGCTACGGGGGCGTGGTCTACCACGCAGGGTATCATTTCGTCGCTGAACCGCGAGGTAACGGTGTCACAGAACGGACAGATCGAGGAGTTGACCATGCTCCAGACCGACGCCCCCGTCAACCCGGGAAATTCGGGAGGTCCCCTTTGTAACGACCGCGGCGAGGTCATTGGCATCGTTACGCGCAAGCTCAACGACTACGAGGGCATGGGGCTTGCCATTCCGATCAACGGCGCGATGGAGATCCTTACGGCAATCGTGGAAAAGGGAACAGCCGAGGGCGTGCAGTCGTCGATCTCAAAGACACGTCCAACCATCGGTATCAGTGTTCTTAACGTGGTGGAAGGCACGAAATTCAGCGATATCAATGGAAGAGCTTACACAGCCGACAAAACGGGTGTGGCAGTCGTTGGCATCGAGAAAGCAAGCTCGGCGTATGGAAAGCTTCAATTGGGCGATATTATTACCGCCATCGACGACAAGCCGATCCAAGATCAGGACGACCTGAAGCAAGCACTCTACGGATACAAGCGCGGCGACCGCGCCGAGATCACCTTCTGGCGCACGGGCAAGTCGAAAACCGTAAACATTGTGCTCGGTCAATCCGATTGAACAGGTAAGGAATAGAATAGGAAAGAGGGGGGCTTCCCGTGATGGGAAGCTCCCCCAAAAAATTATTCAAATTGTATTTTACCGTCCGCGGCGCGGGCGGTAATTTTGTCGCCTGCCTTGATCCTGCCCTCGAGCATTTCGGTGGAGAAGGCGTCCTCGACCAAGCGCACCACGGCACGGCGCAAGGGACGCGCTCCGTAGGTCGGGTCAAAGCCTTCTTCGGCAAGGAGAGCGGCGACCGACGCGTCAAATTCCACCGACACGCCAAGGTCGGCAATGCGGCGTGTCACGTCTTCAAGCATGAGTGTTGCAATTTGTTCGATGTCGGCGCGTTGCAGAGCGTTAAAGACGATAATATCGTCAATACGGTTCAAAAATTCGGGGCGGAAGGTGCTTTTCAGCGCATTCATCATACGAGATTTTTGCGCCTCGCGGTCGTTCGTAACAGCTTCGGCGGTAAAGCCGAGCGACTTGGCGGCATTCAGCTCTCCCGCACCCACGTTCGAGGTCAGAATGACCACCGTGTTGCGAAAATCGACGTGCCGTCCCTGCGAATCGGTCAAAACGCCGTCCTCAAGCACCTGCAACAGCACGTTGAACACGTCGGGGTGCGCCTTTTCGATCTCGTCAAAGAGGACGACCGAATAGGGCTTGCGACGGATGCGCTCGGTCAGCTGTCCGCCGTCCTCAAAGCCCACGTAGCCGGGGGGCGAGCCGATCAGCTTGGAAACGCTGTGCTTTTCCATATATTCCGACATATCCAGACGGATCATGGCGCCTCGGTCGCCGAACATGACCTCGGAGAGTGCCTTGGCAAGCTCGGTCTTACCGATACCCGTGGGACCCATGAAAATGAACGAGCCGACGGGGCGGCGGGGATCCTTCAGTCCCATTCTGCCGCGGCGGATGGCACGTGCGACCGACTCGACTGCCTCGTCCTGACCGATCACGCGAGCGCGAAGCAGCTCGTCCAGATGCAACAGCTTTTCGCTTTCTTCCTCCAAGAGACGGTTGACGGGAATGCCCGTCCATTGCGTGACCACGTCGGCAATATCCGAGGCGGTGACGGTTTGATCGGTGTTGTCCTGCGTGCGCTCCCAGGCAGTCTTCTTTTCCTCAAATTCGGTCTTGATTTTTTGCTCGTCGTCACGCAGACGCGCGGCATGCTCAAATTCCTGCGCCGAAATGGCTTCTTCCTTTTCCTTTGCAAGCGATGCGAGCTTTTCCTCAAGCTCCTTGAGGTCGGGGGGAGAGGTGCGCGTGCGAATACGCAGACGCGACGCGGCTTCGTCAACGAGGTCGATCGCCTTGTCGGGCAGGAAGCGGTCGGCAATATAGCGCACCGAAAGACTCACGGCGGCATCGATGGCGTCGTCGGCAATTTTGAGCTTGTGATGCGCCTCGTATTTGTCGCGCAAGCCGCGCAGGATCAGGATCGCTTCCTCCTTGGAAGGCTCGCCGACCATCACCGACTGAAAACGGCGTTCGAGCGCGGCGTCCTTTTCAATGTGCTTGCGGTATTCGGAAATGGTGGTGGCGCCGATCACCTGCATCTCGCCGCGCGCCAAGGCGGGCTTGATGATATTGGCGGCATCGACCGCGCCCTCGGCGGCACCCG
>JAZRIE010000293.1:0-1911 GCA_045645105.1 Eubacteriales bacterium
CCCTTGAGCGTTGCGCGGATCTCGTCGGGGTGGTGTCCGTAGTCGTCGTATACCGCCGCACCACACGCAAGTCTTCCCTTGTACTCCATACGGCGATGTGCTCCCGAAAAGCCGGCGAGTCCGTCTGCGATCGCTTGCGGCGACACACCGCACAGTGTTGCCGCACTTGCCGCCGCCAAAGCGTTATACACGTTATGCCGACCTGCCAAGGAAAGAGAGACATGACAAAGACATTCCTCTCTGTAATAAAAATCAAAGGTTGTTTTGCGGTCTTCCACGCGGATATTCCGCGCCGTAAAGTCGGCGGTAGTATCAAGCGCAAAGGTCACGTGTCGCCCACCAAAGGGCTTCATTGACCTTACGCTCTCCGAGTCGTCGGCGTTATACAGCACCGTCCCATCGCGCCCCGTGCGCTCGGCATATGCAAGGAAAGACGCGCGGATCTGCTCCATACTATGGAAATAGTCCACGTGATCCATTCCAACGTTCAGGATCACCGCGAGCGTGGGATTGAAGTCCAAAAAAGAGTCCATATACTCGCACGCCTCAAATAAGAACCGCTCCTTGTCCCCACCGATGCGGCAGGTCGAGTTGTTCAGTGCAGGCAATTCTGCACCGCATAACACAGTCGCGTCGCCGTCCGCGAGCAGAATACTTGCGCACATTGCCGTGCAGGTGCTTTTCCCGTGCATACCCGCAACACCCACGCGCGTGCGGAAGCGGCTCATCAAAAAGCCTAAATAATCCGAGCGCGATACGAGTAATCTTCCCTGCTCCTTTGCCGCCAGATATTCGGGATTGTCCGCGCCGATGGCAACGGTATAGACCACCGCGTCGTAGTCATCGATATTCGCGGCGTCATGACTCGAAAACACCTTGATCCCATCCGCCCGAAGCGACTTTGTCAATGCACTTTCGATTCGATCAGAGCCACCGACCGAGAAGCCCTCATGCGCGGTCAGCCGTGCCAAAGATGACATACTGATACCGCCGATCCCGATGAAAAAGACACTTTTGCAGGACTGCAACGCCCGACCGATTGCCTCACATCCAAGATGTGTATTTTCAATTGCCACGGTTTCACCTCCTTACGCTCCCAAGGAGCACCTTACACTTGTAAAATATGAACTATGCTTCAAATTTGTAACCAAAAAGCGACTTTTTTTGATAAAAAACTTCACAGGTGATTGCTTTTTTCACAGAAATATCCGCCGTTCATTGAATAATCGTCACAAAAATATTTTATACTATATACAACGAAACAACCAACGTCATATCATCAAACGGAGGAAAAAATATGCAGATCACAGATATCAAGGTCAGAAAATTGTTTGGAGAAGGACCTATGAAGGCGATCGTATCGGTCACCTTTGACGGTCAACTTGCCGTACACGACATTAAGGTCATCAACGCACGCGACAAGTTTTTTATCGTCATGCCCAGCCGTAAAAACCCCGATGAAAGCTACCGCGACATCGTACATCCCATCAACGCGCAGTTCCGTGGGATGCTTGAGGATGCCGTGATCACCGCCTACGAGGCGGCACTTGCCGAAGCCGAAAACGCTACCGACGAAGCCGAGGTTCCCGAAACAGTTTGATTGCAACTATGAAAGCCCTTGTAAGAGGGCTTTCTTGAGAGTGTAGACAAAAGCAACTACAGCTATCAAAATGACGAAAACAACCCTACCGTCACGCCAAGGCGTGCCACCTCCCCTTACACAGGGGAGGCTTCAAGGAATCATTTACCACAAAAAATGCAGCCATTTCACGGGCAAAAGTAACTTCGAGGCTCCCTTGTGTAAAGGGAGCTGTCACCGCAGGTGACTGAAGGATTGTTGTCCTTGTGCAATTTGCTACTTGGCTTTGCTTTCGTCTACAGTCTGATGAAAGCCCTTGTAAGAGGGCTTTC
>JAZRIE010000294.1:0-4757 GCA_045645105.1 Eubacteriales bacterium
ATCTTCCCAACGTCAAGCAGCAGCAGGTCAACTGGATCGGAAAATCCACGGGCGCGTTCGTCAACTTCCGCATCAAGGAGACCGACGAAAAGCTTCGCATCTACACCACCCGTCCCGACACGCTCTTTGGCGTGACCTTTATGGTCATTGCTCCCGAGCATCCCATCATCGAGGCAAACCGCGACCGCATCGCCAACATCGAAGCCCTTGTCGCTTACAAGGAGGAGTGTGCTAAGAAGACCGAATTTGAGCGTACCCAGCTTGTCAAGGATAAGACGGGTGTTTGCATTGAGGGACTGACCGCCATCAATCCCGCAAGCGGAAAGGAGATCCCGATCTATATCTCCGACTACGTTATGATGGGCTACGGCACGGGTGCGATCATGGCAGTTCCCGCGCACGATGAGCGCGACTGGGATTTCGCGCGCAAGTTTGGCATCGGCATTATCGAGGTCATCAAGGGCGGTGACATTGAAAAGGGCGCGTATACGGGCGTCGGCGAGATGGTCAACTCGTCCTTCCTTAACGGCTATACCAATAAAAAGGATTCGATCGCGCGTATGCTTGAGCATCTTGAGGCAGAGGGCATCGGCGAGAAGGGCGTGCAGTACAAGATGAAGGATTGGGCGTTCAACCGTCAGAGATATTGGGGCGAGCCGATCCCGATCGTGCATTGTCCTCATTGCGGCATCGTTCCGCTTTCCTACGACGAGCTTCCTCTGCGCCTGCCCGACGTGAAAAACTTCGAGCCGGGTGAGGGCGGCGAGAGCCCCTTGGCAAAGATCGATTCCTTCGTCAACTGTAAGTGTTCCAAGTGCGGAAAGGACGCCAAGCGAGAGACCGACACCATGCCCCAATGGGCAGGCTCGTCTTGGTACTTCCTGCGCTATATTGATCCCAAGAACGATCAGGCGTTTGCCGACGAGGAAAAGCTGAAATATTGGATGCCCGTTGATTGGTACAACGGCGGTATGGAGCACGTCACGCGTCACATGATCTATTCGCGCTTCTGGCACAAGTTCCTCTACGATCTCGACCTCGTTCCGTGTGCCGAGCCTTACGCAAAGCGCACCGCGCAGGGTCTGATCCTCGGTCCTGACGGCGAGAAGATGTCCAAGTCCAAGGGCAACGTGGTTGACCCCAACGACGTGGTCGATCTCTACGGTGCAGACGTTCTGCGTACCTACGTGCTCTTTATGGGCGACTACGGCAGTGCCGCACCTTGGAATGAAAGCTCGATGAAGGGTTGTAAGAGATTTTTGGAGCGCATTGGCGACCTGATGGAGATCGTCAAGGGAGAGGGCGTGACCAAGGGACTTGAGACCGCATTCCACAAGACGGTCAAGAAGGTCTCGCTTGATATTGAGGAATTGAAGTTCAACACGGCGATCGCGTCGATGATGACCCTGCTCAACGACATTGCGGCGGTCGGATCGATCACGCGTGACGAGCTTTCGGTATTCGTTCGACTGATCTGTCCCTTCGCGCCTCACTTGGCTGAGGAAATGTGGGCAGAGCTTGGCGGAGAAGGACTTTGCTCGCTCGCCGCATGGCCCGAATGGGACGAGGCAAAGACCGTGGACAGCACGGTTGAGGTAGCGGTTCAGGTCAACGGTAAGCTTCGCGCGACGGTCATGATGCCGCTCAATTCCACCAAGGACGACGCGATCGCAATTGCCAAGGCAGACGCGCGCGTTGCCGCCGCCATCGAGGGCAAGACTGTGATCAAGGAGATCAGTGTTCCCAATAAGATCGTTAATATTGTTGTGAAGTAAGGGCTTTTTCGTGGGGAACTTTTTTCAAAGAAAGTTAAATGTGGCATGCCACGTTGTCGGCGTCAAAGTCGCCGCCCCCACACCCCCTCAATAACTTTCGTCGTGGAGCTGTCAGGGTCTTGGTGGCACCTGACAGCTTGCGAGAGCTATTGTTTGAGCCTGCGTACAAAATCGTAAATTTTGCCGATAACCACTTGTGTGAAAGTTTTGAAAGGGGTTTGGGGAAAACTTTTTCAAAAGTTTTCCCCAAAAAAGGAGGCGTATGGAATATCAGATCGTGATCTACTCGGCGGATGCGGTGTTCTCGCGGATGCTCGAATTGGAATTTTCGATGCGCGGAATGGCAGTGCTGGTTTTGCGTCAGCCGAACGCAGAGGTGTTTTCTGAAATTGCGATCCTTGATCTCGACAGTGCTTCTGCACCTTCTCCTACAAGCTACCGCCGTATGATCGGCTTTACGCGCGGCGCGGCTCTTGCCGAGGACGAAGCAAGACGGCAATGCTCTATGATCCTGCACCGACCGTTTGAGATGCGTCTGCTCCGCCGAGAGATCCTTGGAGAGCAGGGAAGCCTGCCACGAGGTGTTGCAATACCGTCGCCAACATCTATCGCGCTGTCGGTTGACTCCGACCGAGACGTGTTGCACGTCAGCGGTAAGGAGCTATCGCTCACCCCTACAGAGGCATGCGTTATGCGCGCATTGCTCAGGGAGCGCGGTGTGCCTGTCTCGCGTGACGTACTCTCGGGGCTGATCGGAGAGTCGTCGGCAAATAAGCTCGACGTTTACATCTGCTTTCTGAGAAGAAAGCTTGAGAAAGCAACGGGGCTTCGCGTGATCCGCACCGTTCGTGGGAAGGGCTACTGTATCGTAGACCGGACCACCCAATGACACTGCTTTTTTCGGATTGAGCAGAATGCTTCAGCCGCGTCGGTCTATTCCTTGAAGGATGCGAAAAAATCGAAAAAAGTTGAAAAAAGGTCTGCGAACATCTTGACAAAAATGCAGGATTTTGTTATAATATATAAAATATATTTAATAATATATCGGAACAAGGAGATTGCATATGAACTTCAATGAAAAATTTTTGAAAGAGGGCTTGACCTTTGACGACGTGCTGCTGATTCCCGCCAAAAGCGAGATTTTGCCTGCGGACATTAGTCTGAAGACCCGCCTGACCAACAAGATCACCCTGAACATTCCGCTGATGAGTGCGGCAATGGATACCGTTACCGAGGCGGATATGGCAATTGCCATGGCGCGTGAGGGCGGCGCGGGAACGATCCATAAAAACATGAGCATCGAGCGTCAGGCTGAGCTTGTAGACCGTGTGAAAAGAAGCGAAAACGGCGTTATTACCAACCCGCTGTTCCTGCATCCCGATAACTATGTTTACGAGGCAGAGGACTTGATGCACAAGTTCCGTATCTCCGGTGTTCCGATCTGTGATGAAAACAAAAAGCTCGTTGGTATCATCACCAACCGCGATATGCGCTTTATGACCGACTTTAATATCAAGATCAGCGAGGTCATGACCAAGGAAAACCTTGTAACGGCTCCCGTTGGTACAACGCTTGCGCAGGCGCAGGAGATCCTGCGTCATCACCGCATCGAAAAGCTTCCGATCGTTGACGAGACGGGAACTCTGCGCGGCTTGATCACCATTAAGGATATTGAAAAGGCAACCAAGTATCCTAACTCTGCAAAGGATGCCAAGGGCAGATTGCTTTGCGGTGCCGCAATCGGCGCAACCAAGGACGTTCTCGACCGCGCAGGCGCATTGCTTGCAGCAGGTGCGGACTTCCTCGTGCTTGACTCGGCACACGGTCACTCTATGAACATTCTGCGCAGTCTTGCGCGTGTGAAGGAAGCCTTCCCCGAGGCACAGATCGTGGCGGGCAACATTGCAACGGCTGAGGCGGCTCGCGACCTGATCCTTGCAGGTGCAGACGCGGTAAAGGTTGGTATCGGTCCCGGTTCCATTTGTACCACTCGTATCGTTGCGGGTATTGGCGTGCCGCAGATCACTGCGATTTTTGACGCTGCTGAGGAAGCCGCAAAGCACAACATTCCGATCATCGCAGACGGCGGTGTGAAGTTCTCGGGTGACATGACCAAGGCAATTGCCGCAGGCGCGAACGTGATCATGATCGGTTCGCTTCTCGCGGGTTGTCAGGAAAGCCCCGGAGAAGAGGAGCTTTATCAGGGCAGACGCTTCAAGGTCTACCGCGGCATGGGCTCGATCGCCGCAATGGAGACCGGCTCGAAGGACCGTTACTTCCAGGAGAACAACAAGAAGCTGGTTCCCGAAGGCGTCGAGGGACGTGTTCCTTACAAGGGACGTGTTGCCGATACCGTTTATCAGCTCATGGGCGGTTTGCGTTCTGGTATGGGCTACTGCGGTGCTCCTGACATTGAGACCTTGAAGAAGACCGGACAGTTCGTTCGCATCACGGGTGCGGGTCTGCGCGAGTCTCATCCTCACGACATCAACATCACAAAGGAAGCACCCAACTACGCAACGCAGGGTTGATTGCTTGAACAAAAAAACACGCGGACGGATCCGAAGGGAACCGTCCGCGCGCTTTTTTGGTTCTATAATAAATGTTGGTTTCACCCCAACATTTATTATAGAACCAATACTTTTTATGTTCTCCCACCAAGGTCGCGCCGGCGCATAGGAAAAGCGCCACTCCGCTACGCTTCGTGACGCTTTTCCTATGCGATTCCTTAATTCTTTATCTTTTCGTCAGATTTTTTCCACCCCAACTATTGACAAAGAGCCCAAAAAACGCACCTTTGTCGGTAGACAAAAGTGCGTTTTTTGTTGGTGGGGGATGGTGGATTCGGACCACCGAAGTCATCGACAACAGATTTACAGTCTGCCCCCTTTGGCCGCTCGGGAAATCCCCCGTTTTGGAGCTGGTGATCGGAGTCGAACCAACAACCTGCTGATTACAAATCAGCTGCTCTGCCATTGAGCC
>JAZRIE010000295.1:0-5349 GCA_045645105.1 Eubacteriales bacterium
GTCCGAAAAGCCGACCGCGCGACAGCCGTATTGACGGAACACAGATTTGACCGTCTCCATCGAACTCTCGGAAAACAGAGGATTTTTGAGAATTTCACGCAGATCCTTTTCAGAAAACATCTTCATTTTCTCCAAAATGTATCATTTGAGACAATTTTATCACAAAAAGTAGCATTTGTCAATAGCAAGTTGAAAAAATATTTTTTTGTTTTTTACTCTGAAGTTTTTCTGAACGAATTTGGCAAAAGGTCTTTACTTTTCGGTCTTTTTCGTGTATAATAAAAAGAGAAAAACGATATCGTTATTGGAGGCATATTTGGCATGACGTTGGTAATTCTGGCGGCGGGCATGGGCTCGCGTTACGGCGGACTCAAGCAGCTTGACCCCATGACCGAAAACGGTGAATTTATCATCGATTTTTCGATCTACGATGCGATCGAGGCAGGCTTTGATCACGTCGTCTTTATCATCAAGGAAGAAAATCTCGCGCTGTTCCGCGAGAGCGTAGGCAATCGCGTGGAAAAGAAAATCAAGGTCACCTACGCATTCCAAAAGGGCGAGCTTTTGCCCGACGGCTTTGCGCTCCCCGAGGGCAGGACCAAGCCGTGGGGAACGGGGCACGCCATCTACTGCGTGCGCGACCTTGTAAAGGATAATTTTGCGGTGATCAATGCCGACGATTTCTACGGCAGAGACACCTTTATGCGTCTTGCCGAGCATCTGCGCACGGCAGGTGAAGCGAACGGCAAGGCACAGCATTGCATGATCGGCTTCCGTCTCGGCAATACCCTGACCGATTTCGGGACCGTCTCGCGCGGACACTGCGTGGTGGATCAGCGCGGCATGCTTGAATGCATCACCGAGCGCACCAAGATCAAAAAGGGCGAGAGCTGTGCCGCATACCTTGCGGACGACGGCGAGACGTGGATCGATCTGCCGTTCGATACCATCGTTTCCATGAACTGCTGGGGCTTTACCCCTGCCATCTTTGACCGTCTCGAAGCCGATTTCGTGAAGTTTCTCTCCGATCTTGGCGACAATCCCCTCAAAGCCGAGTTCTATCTGCCCACGGCAGTCGATCTGCAACGCACGGACGGGCTCTGCGACGTGAAGGTCTATCCCACGCAATCGGTGTGGTACGGTGTCACCTACGCCGAGGATAAGGCGTTTGTAAAACAGTCGATCCGCGCGATGATCGACGCGGGTGAATACCCCGAAAAGCTTTGGAATTAAGGCAACACTGCACAATTCACGGCTGTCGCCTTGATCACGCAACTGCTTGCATCTTTTCCGTCACACTGCACAAATTTCATTGGCAATAGATCCACTATTGCCTGCTTCAATTTGGTTTGTTTGACGAAAAATCTGACGGCGCATTTACGCAATCAGAATTGTGCGGTGTTGCCTTAAAAAATAATACATAAAGCGAGGTTTTGGTAATGTCCATTCTCATCACCGGCGGTGCCGGCTTCATTGGCTCTCACACAGCCGTAGAGTTTTTAAACGCAGGCTACGATATCGTCGTGGCGGATAACTATTGTAACTCCAATCCCAAGGCACTTGACCGCATCAAGGCGATCACGGGCAAGGATTTTCCCGCATATGAGGTCGATCTTTGCGACAAGGAAGCGTTTGAAAAGGTCTTTATTGAAAATCCGGACATCGACTCCGCGATCCATTTTGCGGGACTGAAGGCAGTCGGTGAGTCGGTGGAAAAGCCGGGACTTTACTATTATAACAACCTCGTCAGCACCCTCAATCTCGTCGAGCTTTTGGCAAAATACGACGCCAAGAGAATCGTGTTCAGCTCCTCGGCGACTGTGTACGGCGTGCCCAAGACGGTACCGATCCGCGAGGATTTTCCGCTTTCCACCACCAACCCCTACGGCGAGACCAAGCTGATGATCGAGCGTATTTTGAAGGACGTCTGGGTTGCCGACAATGCGTGGAGTGTGTCGATCCTTCGTTACTTCAACCCCATCGGAGCACATAAGAGCGGTATGATCGGTGAAAATCCGCGCGGGATCCCCAACAATTTGCTTCCTTACGTGGCAAAGGTGGCGTCGGGACAGCTTCCGTGTCTGTCGGTCTTCGGTAATGATTACGACACCAAGGACGGCACGGGCGTGCGCGACTATATTCACGTCGTCGATCTTGCCAAGGCGCATCTGAAGGCACTTGAGCGTGCCGAGAAGGTCAGCGGTGTTGAGCATTTCAACGTGGGAACGGGTACGGGATATTCGGTTCTGGAGATCATCAGAGCCTATGAAAAGGCATCGGGACTTAAGGTCAACTACAAGATCGTTGATCGTCGCCCGGGTGACGTTGCGGCTTGCTACGCCGATCCCCAAAAGGCTTACGAGGTGCTTGGCTGGAGTGCCGAGAACGGCATCGAGGAGATGTGCCTTGACCTTGCCAATTGGATGAAGAAAAATCCCAACGGATATGAAGGAGACTAAAATAAAATGATTACAAAGCATTTTTTCGGAACGCTTGACGAGGGACGAGAGGTCTACAGTTATTTGATGAAGAACGCGAACGGTATGACGGCTCGCATCTGCGAATTTGGCGGCGCGATCATGGAGATCCGCGTGCCCGATCGTTGGGGAAGAATGTCCGACGTGGTCGGCGGCTACGACTCGCTTCGCGACTACGTGCTGGCGGACGGCTACATCGGTGCTTTGATCGGTCGCGTCGGCAACCGCATCTGCGACGGAAAATATACCCTCGACGGCAAGGAATACACCGCCTACCAAAACGACGGCAAGAACAGTCTGCACGGCGGTAAGGTCGGATATTCGCACCGCATTTGGGACGTCAAGGCGGTGGACGGCGACGAGCCCAAGCTGATCCTGACGATCGATTCTCCCGACGGTGAGGAGGGCTTCCCGGGAAATTTGAAGATTACCGTGACCTACGCGCTCCTGTCGTCCAACGCGCTCTCGATCCACTACGAGGCGACGACAGACAAAAAGACGATCATCAACATGACCAACCACGCCTATTTCAACCTCGGTGGCTACGCGTCGGGCAAGATCTTCGATCACGTCCTGCAAATGGACGCCGACCGCTATCTGCCCACCGACGATACCTTGATCCCCACGGGCGAGATCCGCTCGGTGGAGGGGACTCCCTTTGATTTCCGCGAGCCCAAGTCGATCGGTCGTGACTTTGACATGGAGAACGAGGACGTGAGGACCGCGGGCGGCTTTGACCATTGCTTCTGCTTTGCGGGAGGGGAGACCAAGGAGCCCGTGCTTCGCATTCAGGTCTACGAGCCGAATAGCGGACGTATGATGAGTGTGTTCACCAATCAACCCGCCGTGCAGTTCTATAGCGGCAATTTCCTTTCCAATGCCGAGCATCCGCTCAAGGGAGGATACGCGCAAAATAAGCAATCGCTGTTCTGTCTGGAGACGCAAAAAATGCCCGACGCCATCAATCACGAGGGCTTTGACAACATCGTTCTGAACCCCGGAGAGGTCTACGAGCATACCGCCATTTATCAGTTCTCGGTGAAGAATTGAGCAACGTTGATATTTGTGCTTTGGATATTTTTTTGTAAAAATAAAAAAGGGTGTTTCACGTGCGGTGAAACACCCTTTTTTGCGTATGGAAGGACGTTTTGACTGATTTTTGAGGTCGGTTTGTCGGCAAGGAATGTTCGCAAAACCGCATTCTCACTGCTGATTACAGCGAATCCGCGAAATCGGTGGCGAGCTTGTCGCAACGCTCGTTGTAGGGGTGACCGTCGTGTCCCTTTACCCAAACGAGGGAGACGTTATGAATGGCGAGCAGGTCGAGCAAACGCGACCAAAGCTCGGGATTGAGAGCAGGGGATTTGTCGGCTTTTTTCCAGCCGCGGGCGCGCCATGACTCCGCCCAACCCTTGGTAATGCCGTCCACAAGATATTTGGAATCCGAGGTCAAGGTCACCTCGCAGGGTTCGCGCAGGGCATCGAGGGCTTCAATGGCGGCGGTCAGCTCCATGCGGTTGTTGGTGGTCTCGGCGACACCGCCCGAAAGCTCCTTTTCAATGCCGCGGTAGACGAGGATCGCCCCCCAACCGCCACGACCGGGGTTGCCGCGGCAGGCTCCGTCGGTGTATATGTCAATATGCTTCATTGCAAAAATCCTTTCAGAAAAACACTGATCTGCTACTATTATAGCGCATTTTTTGCATTTTTTCAAGAAAAAACGTAAAATTTTTAAAAAATCACTTGATTATTTGTGAACTTTTGTTTATAATAGAGGGGTAATGAAAGAAAAAGGATAGGTTTTATTCATGGCAGACGAAAAAAAGAAAAGACGCCGCCGCTTTGGGGATCGCTCGGACGGATATAAGCTCCGCACCATCAACCCCATGAACAAATTCATGCCCTACATCATGCCGCAAAGATGCGACGCTTGCAATACTTACGCCGATATGTTTGATATCACCAAGACCGACCGCTTTTGCCGCGAAAAGGTAAAGGAAGGGAAAAAGGATTTCGGCTTTTTGCATATCATGATCGCCTCGTATCTGCGCGCTATTTCCCAGCGTCCGGGGCTGAATCGCTTCGTCAGCGGACAAAAGATCTACGCGAGAAACGATATTCAGATCGTGATGACGATCAAGAAAACGCTTTCCTTGGATTCGCCCGACACCTGCATCAAGGTGCGCTTCAACGCCGACGACACGGTGGACGAGGTATACGAAAAATTCAGTGCTGTGGTCAACGAGATCAAAAATCAGCCCGACGACAAGACCTCGTTTGATAAGCTTAACAAGGTGCTGTCATTGATCCCGGGGCTTCTTTGCCGTTGGACGGTAAAGCTTCTCAATTTCCTTGACTATTTTGGTCTGTTGCCCAAAAAGCTTTTGTGGCTCAGCCCGTTCCATGGAACCATGATCATCACGAGCATGGGTTCATTGGGAATCCGTCCCATCTATCACCACATCTACAATTTCGGTAATCTGCCCGTATTTTTGGCATACGGCGGACGCCGCACGGTGGTAACGCTTGATCAGGACGGCAAACCCGTCAACAAAAAGTTTATCGAGATGAAGGCTGTGACCGACGAACGCATTTGCGACGGCTACTACTATGCCTCGGCGTTCAAGATCATCAAGCGCTGCGTGGAAAATCCCGAGCTGCTTGACGTCAAGCCCGAGCAGGTATTCGACGATATTGATTGATCCATAAAAATATTCGACACCGACGAAAAATCAGTCGGTGTCGTTTTTTGCAAACGCTCATTCATCCAAACAAAAAAGCATACGCAAAATAACGCAAAAAACAAAAATGTTTTCAGTTCGTAATTGACAACCGAAAAAAAATATGATATAATATGATGATAAATTTTTTC
>JAZRIE010000296.1:0-1599 GCA_045645105.1 Eubacteriales bacterium
CGACGTATTCGATGACCTCGTCGCGTCGGTTATAGCAAAAGTCAATATCAATATCGGGCATGCTCACGCGCTCGGGGTTGAGAAAACGCTCGAACAGAAGATCGAATTTGATCGAGTCGACGTCGGTGATCCCCAACGTGAACGCCACGAGACTTCCCGCACCCGATCCACGACCCGGACCGACGGGAATATCCTTGGACTTTGCGAAGTTGACGTAGTCCTGCACGATCAAAAAGTAATCGGCGTATCCCATCTGCGCGATCACCGAAAGCTCGTACTCGATGCGCGAGAGGTACTCCTCGCGGCTATGCGTATCAAAGACGATATGACCGCGTGATACGCGCGACTCCAAGCCCTCCATGGCAAGACGGCGCAGGCAGGATACCGCGTCCTCTCCCGCGGGACATGGAAATTTTGGCAGGTACGTGGTGGAAAAATCGAACTCGACCTCGCATCGCTCGGCGATCCGCGCCGTGTTGGCGATCGCCTCGGGATACTTGCGGAAGAGCATTTCCATCTCGTTCGTGTCCTTGAGGTAGAACTCGTCGGTCGCAAACGCCGCGGGTCTTCCCTCGTCCACCGTGGTGTTGGTCTGAATACACATCAGGATCGCCTGCGTGTCGGCGTCGCGTCGGCGCAGATAGTGACAGTCGTTGGTTGCCACAAGCCCAAGTCCGCACTCCTCGGCAAGGCGCACAAGGCTCGGCAGGATCGCCTTTTGCTCGGCAAGTCCATGGTCTTGGATCTCAATATAAAAATGATCCTTGCCAAAGATCTCGGCGTACCTTTGCGCGGTCTCGGCTGCCCCCGCGAAATCACCCTTGGTCAACTGCTTTGGAATTCGACCGCCAAGGCAAGCCGAGAGCGCGACCAAGCCCTCGCTATGGCGGCGCAAAAGCTCGTCGTCCACGCGCGGCTTGCTGTAAAAGCCCTCGGTGAAGGAGAGAGAGACCATTTCAATGAGGTTTCGGTAGCCCGTCATGTTTTCGCACAAAAGCACGAGGTGATCGGCGTATCCGTCCCCCGTGTTGGTCTTATCAAATCGTGAATTCGGTGCCACGTAGACCTCACAGCCCACGATCGGCTTGATCCCCTCGCGGCGGCAGGCCTCCCAAAACGCCACCACGCCGTACATCACACCGTGGTCGGTAATGGCGACCGCCTCCTGCCCACATTCCTTGACCCGCTTGGGGATCTCGGAGATGCGGCAGGCACCGTCGAGAAGACTGTATTCACTGTGCAAATGCAAATGGACAAATCCGTTCATGTCTGCTCCTTTGTTCCGAGGCTCTGCCTCGGGCTCCGCCAAAGAAGCTTTTTGAAAAAAGCCTCTTTGGAATCTTCAAAAACTTTTATCGCCTTTTGTATCGGTCAACCCTCTGCTTCATCCAACAGCTTTTTGAGTCTGTGGTTGAGTCCCGATTTGGAGATCGACGGCTCATGCAGTGCCACCAGCTCGTCCAGCGTGGCGTCGGGATTGCGGTAACGGAGCATCGCCGTTTGCCGCAACGGTTCGGGAAGCGCGTCCATGCGTCCCGTTTCCATGAGACGGTTGATCGCCTCGATCTGCCGCGTGGCGGCCGAGATGGTCTTTTCAAT
>JAZRIE010000297.1:0-3453 GCA_045645105.1 Eubacteriales bacterium
ACAGATAAAAGCGTTCATACGCTGCCTCGTTCTTTTATTTGGGGCATAAGTGGGGGTGTTCGTGGACAGACGGAATGGTACTCCCGCAAGCAGTCAGGGACCACCAACCCTGCCTGCTCCACAAAGCTTGTTTTACGCAGGAAAACAACATTCACTTTCGCAAAGCGAAAATATCTCTGCGCGACCGCACTCGGTCACCCGTACAAAAATTACTTTCCGAAAGGATCTCAACCATGTCTCCTTTACCACCCCCTCGCATCGCGGCGGTCCACGATCTTTCCTCGCTCGGTCGTTGCGCGCTGACGGTCATCATTCCAACGCTCTCGGTCATGGGCTATCAGGTCGTTCCCATTCCCACGGCGTTGCTTTCCACGCACACGGGCGGCTTTACGGATCTTCACTTCCGTGATCTCTCCGACGATATGGAAGCCATCGGCGACCATTTTTTGCGTCTCGGCACGACCTTTCGCGCCCTGTACACGGGTTTTTTAGGCAATGCAAGACAGATCGAGTCGGTCTCCCACCTGCTCAGGCAGTTTGGAAGCACTCCCGATGAAAGCGGAAAGCCCCCGCTGATTCTGATCGATCCCGTCATGGGTGACGACGGCAAGCTGTACTCCACCTACACCGACGAGCTGATGCAAGGCATGAAACGGCTCAGTGAGCACGCCGACGTCCTCACGCCCAATCTGACCGAGGCTTGCTTTTTAACGAACACCCCCTATGCGGACACCAAAAGCATGACCGAGGTCAATGCGCTCGCCTTCGCAAATCTGCTTCTGGACAAGCTTTCCGCCATTGCCAAGGGTTGTACCGTGATCACGGGCATTCATCTGTCGGACGGTTGCGTTGCCAACATCGGGCGCGACGCCGTCGGCACGCACTTTTGCGTCAAACGTCCGCATGAAGCGCAGTCCTATCCCGGCACGGGGGATCTGTTTGCATCGGTCCTGCTCGGAGAACTGCTCCGCGGGACTGCCTTTTGCGATGCTTGCGCCTCTGCCGCCGATTTTACCTGCGAGGTCATTCGCGCATCGGCAAAAATTCCCACCGAAGCACGCTACGGCGTTGCGCTCGAGCCGCATCTGTGGAAGCTGACCCAGCACTCATCAATTGGAAAGGATACCGATCATGCCTAACTTTCGCGCACAACGCATTTTCGGCAAAGTGGTAAGGCTTACGCTTACCTTCTTTGTCTTCGCGATCACGGCTCTTGTACTGTGGCGTGTCTTTTTCTCCGCGAATATTCCCGACACGCTCAAGCCCCTTGCCGTGAACGACCGTACACGCGCCGCCTACGAGCAATACGGCGACGAGATGATCCTGCAATATCAGAACCAGAAATCGCTCACCTACGGCACGCACAACGCGGGATATTTCGGCGTTGCCGAGTACGTGTTCATCCCACAAGCCAATCAGGTGCAAGTGGTTCTGCGCTACAACAACAGCACGCTGAAAAATCTCGCCAAGGACTACAGTCTTTCCGAGATCCCCGACAAATCGGGTGAATATTTTGACATCACGCTTCTGCACGTCACCGATCTGACACCCAACAACGCCGAGGACAACACCGATCCCGCGGCAATTCAAAGCCTTCGCATTGCGCCCACCACGGTCATGCGGGATACCACCTCACTCTATACCTACTACCGACTTGTTTTTGACGGTGTGACGATCGACGAGCACGCAGTAAGCCACGTCTTTCTGGACGTCTACTACAAAGAAGACCTCGACTATGAAAAGGAGCCCTATGGAACGCTTCTTCTCTACGACCATCTGCACGAGTGGCTTCCCCGCAAGCTGACAAAAGGCGACAAGCAAGCACTTCAGGGACAATAATTCGGAACAAGAATTAGTCTAATTATAAAAAGCAACTTTTTTATCCGCAAGGAGAACCCTCATGAGAGCCTTTATTTATACGGCGGGCAACATTTGCCCCGAAAATATTACCGAGCGTCCAAAGGACGGCGACCTCGTCGTCGCGGCGGACGCGGGCTATCTCAACGCGAAAAAATGCGGAGTCGCGCCCGACCTTTTGTTGGGGGATTTTGATTCCTTTGATCTCCCCGACGATCTGTCGGACAAGACCGAGGTCATTCAGTTCCCCATTGAAAAGGACGATACCGACACCCAGCTTGCCGTCCGTGCCGCGCTCCAGCGCGGGGCGAACGAGATCGTGATCATTGGCGGTCTTGACGGTCGTCTTGATCACACGCTCTCGGTACTCGCGATCCTTGAGGACCTGGACGCGCGCCACATTCACGCGCTCGTAACCAGCGGTATGAACCGCGCACGCTTTCTGCGTAATAACAGCACACTCATTCCGAAAAGTCATTTTCGCTATCTCTCCCTGATCGCCGCCGATCCCACGGTCAAGGGCGTGACGGTCGAGGGCTGCAAATATCCGCTCCAAAAAGCCAAGCTCTCGCGTCGAAATCAGTACGCGATCTCTAATGAGCTGACGAGAAACTGCGCACTGATCGACGTCCGCCGCGGCGGCGTTTGGGTCATCGAAAGCTTAGATCAGTGATTGGCTTTTTATGGGGGAACTTTTAGAAAAGTTCCCCCACACCCCCTCAAAATTTTCACCCATTTATAGGTATGGCAAACGTGTTTATGCTCTGCCACCATCCTTTATAGTGGCAGAATGGGGATTGGTGGCAAACAGACGGAAAGAAGCTACCCACCAAAGCCCTGAAATTCACAAAAATTGAAAAAACAGTTGACAAAACAAAAAAAGCGTGTTATAATAGTAACGTAGGAGCCACCGGTGACGGTTGCTTCCTCGATAGTTGTTAAAAGATAACCGCTATGTTGGTCGCAGGGCGGTTATCTTTTTTTGTTATTATTGCTGATATTGTATACGAGACCGATCACTGCAACCAAAAGGGTACGGAACAGGAAAAGATTTTCCCAAGTCAGGTACATCGACACCACCTCCCTCCGTTGAGGAAGGCAAAACAAAAAAGATATTTGGCTTCCTCGGGATTGAGGAAGCAACCGCCACCGTCTGAAGTAGCTCCTACGGGTGAAAGAAAAACTCCCACCGTATCAAATTGTATCATAAACGGTCGGCTATGTCAAGCAGTTGACATGAAAACTACAAAAAGAATCCCTCGTCATCACAGACAGTGGCACAAATTAAAAATTGATTCCGTAAAAAATGCGGTGAAAGCTTTGAGGGGGTGCGGGGGAACTTTCTCGAAAGTTCCCCCGCAAAAAAAAAAAAAAAGAAAGGAGAACTGCTATGGGCAAAATAAATGTATTACCTTTTGCCGTTGCGAATCTGATCGCGGCGGGCGAGGTAGTAGACCGTCCCGCGTCGGTCATCAAGGAGCTGATGGAGAACGCGATCGATGCGGGTGCTGACCGCATCACGGTAGAGATACAGAACGGCGGCGTGACCTTTATGCGCGTGAGCGACAATGGTTGTGGCATGGAGCCAGACGACCT
>JAZRIE010000298.1:0-3622 GCA_045645105.1 Eubacteriales bacterium
ACGATGTCGGCACTGTCCTCGTCGCCCGCAAGCAGATGGATCCCACGCGCGCGGAAGCTGCTCACAAGGTCGTCGGTGCCAACGAGGTAGACGCTCTTGCCCGCGCGGTGACGGCGCAGGAATTCGATGGTAACGTCGCCCGAGGTCATGATCTCGTCGGGCTGCGGTTCAAAGCCGAGACGCGTCAGCCTTTCAAGGTAAAATGCGGGCGAATGCGACGCGTTATTCGTGAAAAACAGCACACGCTTGCCGTCCTTTCGCAGATTTTTAATAAAGCGAATGGCAAAGGGGAAGACCTTGTTTCCAAGGTAGATCGTGCCGTCCATATCAAAGATATAAAGCTTTTTTCGACTCAGGACCGAAATATCGGGATTTTGATAATTCATGAGGTATGCTCCTTTTTACAGCTCGGTGGGCATCTTTATTCTTCCTAAATATCATACCACAAACCGCGAAAAAGTCAAGGGGTTTTCTATTATTCGGTCACAATTTGTTAATCTTTACAAAAACGTTACAAAATGCCAAGTAACTTATTCATAATATATATCTATAATTATAAATACCGAACCGACGCGGAAGGCTTCGACGGAAAAGCAGGTGTTCCGTTGCCAACCGCCGCGATGCGGAAAAAAACAGAAAGGGAATGAACATGAAAAGAAACATTCATATCATCAAGCCCGTACTGATTATGCTGTTGGTACTGTGCACGGTCCTCTCCTCGTGTGTTACGGGAGATGCACCGCTCGTCACAGGACCCGACAACGACACGCACGAGCATTCAACAACCGGTGAGACCGGAACACAAGCACCGCCCAGCGGAGATCAGCCCGGCGGAGATCAGCCCGGTGGCGACCAACCCGGAGGAGACCAACCCGGTGGCGACCAACCCGGAGGAAACACTCCTGCCTGCACGCACGCGACCACAACGCTTGTGGGAGCTACCGAGGCAACCTGTGCCAAGGAAGGATACACGGGTGACACCGTATGTACCGCCTGCACCGAGGTCGTAACGCAGGGAACGTCGATCGCCAAGAAGGCACACACATGGAATGACGGTGAAACCACCAAAAATCCCACTTGTATTTCCACGGGTGTAAAAACCATCACCTGTACCGCCTGCGGAGATACCAAAACCGAACCGATTTCTACCGTTGATCATGACGATCTGTATCACGACCGTCTCGACGGTACACACTCGCACACGTGTTCCACCTGTACGTTGAGCGAGAACAAAGAGCATACTGCAGATCCCGACAGTGCCGTTCAGCACGCCGCAAGCTGCCTTGAGCCTGCCTACGTCGAATACACCTGTACCGACTGTGAGGGCGTTTACAAGGTTTACAGCACCGATGAGGCTGACAAGGCAACGGGTCACACCTTTGGCGAATGGGTGATCGTGACCGACTCCACCTGTGAGGCAACGGGACTGAAGACCCGCTCCTGCGAGTGCGGTGAGCACGAGGAGCTGGTGATCGAGATCGACACCAATAAGCACAAATGGAACGAGAACACGAGAACCGCGGCAACCTGCAATCAGCCCGGATTCGTGGACTACGTTTGCGAGGTCTGCGATCAACACCACGAAACCCCTCTTGCCGCAACCGGTGTACATAAATATGATACCGTTTCGAGCGGAGACGACGGCTGGATGACGCAGGAATGCCGTCACTGCCACAATCAGATCAAGAGCTTTGACGCGTCCCGCGTCGTGATCGCTGAGGTCAAGACCGAGCAGATCCCCGACGATCAGGATTTCGGCGTTACCACCGAAAAGGCAACCATCGAGTTCCCGAAGGAGGTCGTCAGCCAGCTCAAGGAGGGCGGAAGCGTTGACGTTGCGATCGGCGCCGAGGTCGTTGAGAACAAGGAAAACCTGCTTGCCAACGCATCCAAGCTTTCCGAGGAGCAGAAGGAGCGCTTGAGCGACGTTGACATCTTTGATTTCAGCGTCACCATCAATGACCAGAAGCTTGAGGAAAACTTCGAAAAGCCGGTTACCGTTACCATGCCTTACGAGCTGAAGGAGGGCGAGAACCCCGACGGTATCGTGATCTGGTACGTTGCCGACGACGGTGAGATCGAGGAGATCGAGGCCGTTTACGATGCCGATACCAAAACGGTTTCTTTCTCGGCGGCGCACTTCTCCTTCTATGCAGTCGCATATAAGGAAACGCAGGAAATGCAGTGCCGCCGCGGTCATCACAACTATCTTCCCACCGACGAGGTCGTTCCGCCTACCTGCGAGTCGTTCGGTTATACGGTCTGCGTCTGCGCCTGCGGTGCCAGAATGCTGGACAATATCGTCGATAAGCTCGGACACGACTACGGTAATATCATCCCCGCAGAGGTGACCTGTACCGAGAGCGGATGGGACCATCAGGAGTGCGCGAACTGCCACCACGTTCTGAACATCAAGTACGTTGCCGCACTCGGACACACGCCCGACAAGGCAGCAAGCTGCACCGAGCCCTCTACCTGTACCACCTGCCATCAGGTCGTAAAGGCAGCTCTCGGTCACGCGTGGACCGAATGGACGGTCGTTCTCGAGCCCACCGAGGTCAACTCGGGACTCCGCCGCCGTTACTGCCTGACCTGCGGTGAAAAGGAAGAGGTCCGTCTTGCCGCTACGGGTAACATTCAGGCAATCACCTTTGAGTCCTACGACGAAATGCTTGGCGCGATCCTTTCCGAAACGCTCAATCTCGGAAACGGAACCGTTTGCGTTACCTATATTATGAACGGCGTCACCTACACCTTTGACATGAAGGTGAATGAGGAGAATGGCGCATACGTTCTGCTGATCGATCTGACGATGTCGACCGTGAGAAACGGTCAGAGCCTCAGCCAGACCTACACGGTGCTTTACCGCAACGGAGTGATCTCCTACGCGCATCAGACGGGTGAGGATCAGATCGTGGATAGCTTTGATCTGGAAAGCGTCATCGGCGCACCGTTTGAGATCGCTTGGGGCTATCTGGAGCAGATCTTCAACCTGATCGATCCCACCGTTGCAATGGGACTTGACGAGGTCAAGGCAATTCTTGACGAGTACGGCGCGATCTACGGCGCGGACGTCAACAAGGCTCTTGCCGCCGCAGGTGCAGCCTTTACCTACGAGGAGCTTTACAGCTTCCTGGATTCCTTCGAGACCGTCTACGCTTACGTGGCACTCAAGCTCGGCTATCAATCGAGCCTCGGCATGCACGAGGGCGTGGAGGTTCCCACCAAGAACGACTTCGTTAACGTGATCTCGGCACTGATGACCAAGACCGAGGGCGAGGGACGCGTGGACTACGAGTGGAACGTCGAGCCTCTCATGAATTCGCTCAACACCGTGATCGATTGGCTCTCCGAGGAATGTGAGAAGCCGCTCTCCGAGGTCATCTACGATCTGTTCGGAGAAACGATCGTCGAGGCAATGCCGGAGCTGACCGATTGGGATGCTTGCGTTGCGTATATTCGTGAGAATCTGCCCGGAACCACCACCATTCAGGATGCCGTCGATTGGCTGATCACGCTGATCGAGGATTACGAAAGCTTCACGCTTGAGGACATCTACGCGCTGATCGATGCATACGCCTACGAAATGTCCGGCGAGGAATTTGATACCGCCGCTTTCGTT
>JAZRIE010000299.1:0-5476 GCA_045645105.1 Eubacteriales bacterium
GCAGAATCGAACTGCTGTTACCGCCGTGAAAGGGCGGTGTCTTAACCGCTTGACCAACGGGCCTGGTAGCGGGAATTGGACTTGAACCCATGACCTACCGGGTATGAACCGGTTGCTCTAGCCAACTGAGCTATCCCGCCATTATTTGCGCGTTTTTTTCAACGCCTAAATATTATATCATATCCGTTCTTTATTGTCAATACTTTTTCTCAAATTTCTTTCCGTTTTTTCTCTCTTTTTTTGCAAGTTCCTTGCGTTTTTCCATTCCCTTTCTTTTTTTGCCACCGTTTTCAAAAAAATGGGCGTCTGCCTCGCCGCAAACGCCCTGACCTGACCGATCCTCAAATCAGTCCGTATATTTCCTCGTGAATTTCCTCTACCGTCCGTGCGGCGTTAACCACGCAGATACGGTCAGTCTCCCGCAACGCCTCAAACACGCTGTAGAACTTTCTGCGCACACGCTCAAGTCGCTCGGCATTTTCGTAGATCTCGGTCGTCACACGCCCCTTGCCGATGCGCTCCATGCTCTGCTCGGGTGTCAAGTCCAAAAAAACACAAATGTCGGGGCGGCGGATCTCAGGGCAATTCAAGTTCATTTCCCTGACCCACCTCTCGTCGGTCTCGCTGCCCTGATACGCCAGCGACGAATAATAGTAGCGATCGCAGATCACGTCCACGCCGTCCGCAAGCATTTTTTCGATGCCGTTGACGGGATTGGTATTGTGAAAAATGCGATCCAGAACGAACAGTGCCGCCATTTCGCACGCCGAGCGTTTGGAAACGCCCGACAGCGCATCGCGCAACAGTCCTCCGCTGACCGACTCGGTCGGTTCTGCCGTGCGATAGACACGCCGACCTTCCGCCTGCAGGCGTTTGGTCAAAAGATCGATCTGTGTCGTTTTTCCCGCACCGTCGATCCCCTCAAAAACAATAAAGCGACCGCGAGTCTCTATATTCTCTGTCTTATGTTGCATGGTCATACCTTCCCCTTTGCGTTATCGTCGGTCTCGCCCATATTGCTCAAACGCCGCTCGATATCGTGCAGCATTTCTTCCAAGCGACTCAATTCCTGCGCCACGGGGTCCGGAATATGGATCTGATCGAGATCCTGCTCCACTCGTTTTCCGTCGCGCTTGACGATCTTTGCGGGAATGCCCACCGCAGTACTGTTTTCTGGCACCGAATGGAGCACGACCGCATTGGAAGCAATCTTACTGTTCGACCCAATAACCACAGGTCCCAACACCTTTGCTCCCGCGCCAACCATCACGTTGTTTTCCAGCGTGGGATGACGTTTGCCAACATCCTTTCCCGTACCGCCTAGGGTAACGCCCTGATAAAGCGTGCAATCGTCGCCTATTTCCGCTGTCTCACCGATAACAACACCCATGCCATGGTCGATGAAGAAGCGTTTTCCGATGGTTGCGGCGGGGTGAATCTCGATCCCCGTACAATGACGCGCAAGCTGGCTGACTGCGCGTGCTGAAAAATAGTGCTTTCCCTGATAGAGCTTATGTGCGACGCGGTGTGCCATGACCGCATGGACGCCCGAATAAAGAAGCAAAATCTCCACCGTACTGCGCGCCGCAGGATCGCGGTCCTTGACAGTTTGCACGGTCTCACGAACCTCACGGTCAATGCCGTCAATGGCATATGCGATCTTTCGTTCAAATGCGCGCACGCGATCACAGATCTCGGTGTGCGCCTTGAATTTGGTCTTCATCTTCAATCCCCCTTTTTTGGAGAAATCTGTTTACTAATATTATACACGATAATCTGTCTTTTGTAAATAGGTTGTTTACTTTTTCGTGTATTCCATGCCTTGTTTTTTGTGCAAGAGGGGAGGCGATGATCGCCTGCCCTCGATTTTTATTAAACGTTGGTCGTCTCACCGTTATCGTCGGTGGTCTCGGTTACTGCAGGAACGTCCTCTGCGGGAGTCTCTGCAATTTCCTCTGCCGCCGCCTCGACTGCGGGAGTGTCCGTGGGAGCTACAAAGGTTACCGTCTGCTCCTCGGTTGCAGGAGTGACCGCCTCAACGGCCTCCTCTGCAACGGCTGTCTCGCCGTATACAACGGGTACACTTGCAACCATCTTTTTGACTAGTCCGGACTGTACCATTTCCTCGGTCGTCTGATAAGGAATACGGTAGTCAACCTCCTCTGTCTCCATCTTAGGCAGTTGGAGATCCTCGCCGCAAAGCTTGTCGATCAGTTCAAGCGCATACTTGAACTTACGCTCACCCTTGATCTTCATGAGCACGGGAACGCTTGCATATTTCTTCTTAGACGAAACGTCCACGATACCGTACTTAGAGTCTACAAGCTCAGCGGGATCCAGCGCCAGATACAAGTACAAGGTCTTGGTCTTGGCAATGATCTTTGCTACGTGTACTCTGCCCTTATTGAACGCCTCGTAGTTCCAACTGATGCGGTTCTTGACGCCCTTATAAGCGAGCAACAGGTTCTTGATAATGTTGTAGTATTCCATGACGTTACCCTGAGACTGTGCCAGGCGAGCCTGGTAGCTCTTGCGGTAACGGGTTACGATACGGATCTCTCCGCGGCGCTCCTGCTCGAGCATTGCAAGATATTGCTCTGCATCCTCGATCGCGTCAATGTAGTTGAGAGGCAACGATCCGAATCCGCCGAAGGAATCATCGTCGTCATCGTTATCATTATCGTCGTCTGTGATCTCGGCAAACGCCTCGACTGCAGGCTCCTCAACGGGGATCAGACGAGCGGCAAGCTCATCTACAACGGCTTCCTTCACGGCGACCGCCATAGCCTCGGTCCAGCTTTCGGGAATATTCGCATCACCAGCGGCGTTGACAGCCTCGGTAATAGTCTCGACCGTGACTCCTTCTACCGCTGCAGGCGTTACGCCGTCCACGGTAACAAGCTCGAATGCCTCTGCAACCGAATCTGCAACTACTGCGCAGATATCGTCGTTGCTCATTTCCTCGACCACGACCTCTTCAGCCGTTTCCTCATCGTTTTCCTCAACCGTCTCCTCTGCAGACTCTTCAACCGTCTCCTCGACAGTCTCTTCAACTGCTTCCTCAACGGGCTCCTCTGCGATTTCTTCAACCGTCTCCTCGACAGTCTCCTCGGGAATAAGCATGGTTGCGCACATAGAGTCGCTGACAATCGCATCCACAACCGATCTGAACTCCTCGGGAGTGATCTCGTCGGTTTCTTCCTCAGCCGCAACGAGAACGATCGCATCCGATGCGTCTGCAGACTCGTTGAAGTTCTCAGCCAATGCTTCCTCAACTGCGGCGCGCAGAGCGTCTGCATCAGCTTCTGCCTCTGCATCCTCGGCAGCCTCGGTATCCTGCAGCTCCTCTGCCTTTGCATCAGCCATTTCAGCGGCAACATCGGTTTCGTCTTCCTCTGCGGTCTCCTCATCAAGCTCGATCGCGGAAGCCTCGTCGGTAAGCTCTTGAAGGGACTCTGCAACGGCATCCTCAACACCCTCGGTGTTTTCTTCCTCAGCCTCTGCCTCAACCTCGCCCTTAAGCTTTTCAGCAAGTGCATCGAGATTTTCTTCCAGAGCCTCGTCGGCATCGACCTTATCCTCAAGCTCAGTGTCAACCACTGCGGGTACGTCGCCCTCGGTATCGACCACGGTCTCCTTCGCCTCATTTGCACGGATGCGGCGCAGGTACAGACCGATCAGGAGCAGCAGTGCGAGAACTGCAAGCACGATCAGAACGAGAAGCAGAATGCCCCAAGGCGTGAGCCAGAAGGGAGCGTTATACTCGGGAGCCAGCACAAAGGTGATGGGAGCGGTAACCGAAACACCGTCGATCTGATAGTAGCCGTCCTTGAGCGTTACGGTGTATCCGCGCTCGGACGCCTTCGTCATCGTGCCGGTTACGTCGTCGTAAATGTAGATGTTATCTGCGGTCAGATCCTCGCAACGCTTGTTGTAAAGCGTATCCGAGATCGGAACGAGCACGGTAAAGGTCTCACCGTTCACGCCGGTCACGGTAAGCGTGTACTCGGTGTGATACTTAAATCCGCCGATTGCCTTGCGGTTCAGCTCCTCGGGGATCTTTACGCTTGCGGCAACGTCACCCGAAAATCCGTTTGCATTGATCAGGATCAGCTGATAAGGAAGCTCAGCAGTTCCTGCAGTCACGAACGCACGGTTAATGGTAAGCGTTGCGGTCAGCTCAGTGATCGCGGTGGTGGGGTTTGCCGCAGTATAGAAGGTGTAGCCTGCGGGAAGCTTTGCCGTTACGGTGTAGGTTCCGTAAGCCGAGGCACCCGTAAACTCTGCGCCGTTGACATAATACTTGATTGCCGCCAGCACCTCTGCGGGAAGGTCTCCTGCTACGGTAAGCTGATATACGGTAGGCGTCTCCTGCACGCCAACGTTGCCGATGTAGGTAACGTCGCCCATGGAAACGGTGTATGCAGGCGCAGTGATCTTGATCTTTCTGGTATTGGTAACCGAACCGCCCAACTCAATGTTGTTTGCGTCGGGAGACTCAACCGTCAGATCGTACTCACCAACCGTCAGGTTGTCAAAGCCCGTTGCGTAAACGACCTTCAGCGCGATCTTATCGGTAGCGGCAGTTCCTGCAACGTGACCGTATACAACGATCTCGTTTGCTGCCTTATCACCCTTGACGAAGGTGTATTCGTTTTCCCAATTGATCTGATCGATCACAAGAGGGTTGACCTTAACGTTGACCGTCAGCGGAGCGACCGTATAGTTTGCCGCCTTTTCACCTGCGAGCGATACGGGCACGGTAGTGGTGTAGGCTACTACGTTACCGCCCTCTCTCTTGACGCCGGTAATGCCGTTGAGCGTTGCCGTAACGTCGGCAGCCGTTGCCTTTACGTCGTCATTGCCGACCTTGCCGCTGAGCGTCAAGCCTGCAAGCACTTCCTTAGTCACCTTGTAGGTGTATGTAGTGGAGTTGGGAGTGTACGTGACCTCTCCCGACACTGCACTTCCCCACGTCAGTCTCTTGGGCGTGATCTTTGCGGGGATCTCGATCGGCTTGGGGAGTCTGTTAGCGTATTTTGCCGTCATAGCCGCGTCAACCGTTTGACCTGCGTTGACAGCCGCCAACTCAAAGGTCACCGTGATCTTGCGGTCTCCGGCATCAGCCTGGTCGAAGGCGGCACTTGCCACAACCTTGACCGCGCCTTGATCGGCCTGGTCAATGAACGCGTCCTGCGCGCCGTCAACGAGTGTAACGGTCACGCTTGTGGTACCGTCATACTCCTTGTAGTAAACCTTGCTTCCATCCTGCTGCAACCCCACCTGAACATAGTCCAAATCGGTAGTTGTAGCGGCGGAAACAAGAACCGTGAGGCTACAGAACAATGCTGCGATCGTTAAGAGAACGACTACCAGCGTTGAAGCTCTGAAGCTCCGTGCTTCCGTTTTCATGTGTTCGTTTTTCATTACACATCAACCCTTCCGTTTAAAATTTCGCTTGCATTCTCTGCTTTTT
>JAZRIE010000300.1:0-4091 GCA_045645105.1 Eubacteriales bacterium
ATAAATACTACCCCGCCCGGGGCACCCCCACCGGGGGGCTGCTTTTCAGTAGGGCGGCTTGCCCTCGTTTTGAATCTGTTTCATAGCGTTACGCTCCTTCGGGTGCGATCAGACCGTATCCACCGTCGTGCCGCGTGTATACTACGCAGGTCGCGCCGGTCTGGTCATCATTGAATACAAAGAATTGGTGTCCGAGAAGATTCATCTGCAAAATGGCTTCCTCGGGGGACATGGGCTTGGTGGAAAAGGTCTTGGTGCGGATGATCTCCTCCTCGTCGGCCTCTATATCGTCAAACTCGTCGGCAGAGGGGGGGATAAACGCCCCTTCGCGCAAACGGCGGGCAAGCTTGGTCTTGTTTTTGCGGATCTGTCGCTCGATGTTCGCGATCGTCGCATCTAGAGCATCGCGAAAGCTTTCTGCTCCCACCTCGCTGCGGAACAGTGCTCCTGCCGCCGCGATCGTCAGCTCAATATATTTTTGATTATGCTTGCAGCTTAGGGTGACTGTGGCGTCGCCCTCGCCGGAAAAGAATTTGTCAAATTTTTGGAGCTTTTTGTCTATGAGAAGCTTCATTTCCTCATAAACGTTCATTTTTCTTCCAACAACGGTGATCTTCATTACGTAATACCTTCCTTTCTTGGGACTTTGCAATGTCGTGTGGCGGTTACGCACACGATCTCTGTAAGATTAGTATACCATATTTTGAGAGGACTGTAAACACCCGAGAGGAGATTTCTACACATTGACAAAATGTTTGGCAAAATAGATAATTATTTTTCCAAAGATCAAAAAAGAAAGGTTGACAGAACGCATCAAACGTGGTATAATAAGAAATGGGCGTGCATAAAGATGCGCGTTTTTTATTCTTTTGCGGAAAGTGAGGCAGGAGAACATTTTATGAACGAGATCTTGGAACGGATCCTGAAGCTGAGGGCAAAGATCCTATACCATGCCAAGCGGTATTACGAGGACGACGCGCCCGAAATTTCGGACTACGATTACGACATGATGTACGCGGAGCTTGTGCGTCTGGAGACCGAGCATCCCGAATATTTTGACCCCGCATCCCCTACGCAACGCGTGGGCGGCAAGGCACTTGACAAGTTTGAAAAGGTGACGCACACAGTGCAGATGAACTCGCTCGCGGACGTCTTTTCCTACGACGAGTTGGGCGATTTTATCTCGCGCGTGGAGCAGACCGTGGAGTCGCCGATCTGGTCGGTTGAACCCAAAATTGATGGACTTTCGGTCTCTTTGCGCTACGAAAACGGCGTTTTTGTGCAGGGGGCGACGCGTGGCGACGGTTTTGTGGGAGAGGACGTGACGCAAAATCTGCGCACAGTGTTCTCGATCCCGCTTCGTCTTTCCGAGCCGCTGAGCTTGACCGTGCGAGGCGAGGTCTATATGCCAAGGCGCGTATTTGAGCGTCTGAATCTGAAGCGCGAGGCAGAGGGACAAGCACTCTTGGCAAATCCCCGCAACGCGGCGGCAGGCTCGCTTCGTCAGCTTGATCCCAAGGTGGCGGCTGAGCGGTCGCTTGACATTTTTGTGTTCAATTTTCAAGAGGGAAGCCTCTATCCCGACGGTCGTGAGCCTGCGTCGCATACCGAGACGCTTGACCGTTTGTCCGAGCTTGGCTTTCACGTTTTGGAGAACCGCGCGCGCGTGACGGGGGGCGAGAACGTGGTGGCACATATCGAAAAATTGGGGAAAATGCGCGATTCTCTTGCCTACGACATTGACGGAGTTGTTGTGAAAATCGACGATTTATCAATGCGAAAACGGCTTGGAGAGGGCACGAACACCCCCAAATGGGCGGTTGCGTACAAATTTCCCCCTGAGCAAAAGCAGACGCGCCTTGAGGACGTTACGGTTGCCGTGGGGCGCACGGGCGTCTTGACACCTACGGCGGTACTGTCTCCCGTTCGATTGGCGGGAACGACGGTTTCGCGCGCGACGCTTCACAACCTAGAGTTTATTCGTGAGCGGGATATTCGCATCGGGGACATTGTCACCGTGCAAAAGGCGGGAGACATTATCCCCGAGGTCGTGCGTTCTCATAAGGAGCTGCGCGGTGAAAACACCATCGAGTTTCAGATGCCTACGCATTGTCCGTCCTGCGGAGAGCCTGTGTTTTATGACGCGGACGAGGGCGCGGCGACGCGATGCACCAACAGCCGATGCCCCGCACAGCTTTCGCGTGGGATCGAGCATTTTGCATCCAAGGACGCGATGAATATTGACGGTCTCGGGCCGCAGATCGTTGAGGCACTCCTGAAAAATCAGTTGATTGCAGACGCAGCTGATCTTTATTCACTCACCGCCGACGAGGTTGCGGGAATGGATCGTATGGGTGAAAAATCGGCGCAAAATCTGATCGAGGCGATCGAACGCTCCAAGTCGGCAGGGCTTGAGAGACTGATCTATGCGCTCGGTATTCGCAACGTGGGCGAGGTCGCGGGCGCGGCTCTGGCGGCACGCTTCGGAACGTTGTCGGCACTTCAAGGCGCTACGGTCGAGGAGCTTTGCGAGATCGAGGACTTTGGACTTGTCACTGCCGAATGTGTGGTCAATTTCTTCTCGCATCCGCAAAACGTTGCGCTCTGCGAACGCTTGACCGAAGCGGGGGTTCTGACCTCGTCGGTTGCAAAGCCTGCCGACGATCTTTTCAAGGGACTGACCTTCGTGCTGACGGGAACGCTTCCCACGCTGACGCGAGATGAGGCGGCGGCGATGATCAAGGCGGCAGGCGGAAAAGTGTCCGGCTCTGTTTCCTCCAAAACCTCTTACGTGGTCGCGGGAGAGGCGGCAGGCTCAAAGCTTACCAAGGCACAGAGTCTCGGCGTTCCCGTGATCGATGAGGATACCCTCCGCGCCATGATTGATAATAAGACGGTTACGCCTGTATGACGCACCGCTTGTAAAAATGAAAAGGGAAGACCTGAAGCTGTTTGGCTTCGGGTCTTCCGCGTTTTATTTTCTGTGATATTATTTTATTATTTTGGTCAGCTCCGAGAGCGGCTTGCGAATTTTCTGTCGCAACGGATACCCTTCGGGAGCGTACCCCATAGAGATCACGAGACGCACGGGGGTGTCCAGATCACATATTTTTCGGATCTTTTCGTCGTCGAGCCAGCCGAGAATGCAAGTATCAAGTCCTTGAACCGTGGCTTCGGCGGTAATATACGCCGCTGCAATGCCCATGTCCATCGAGCGGTAATCGATTCCCTTGACCCTTGCGGCATATGCAGTATTCGGAAGATAGGGCTGTTCCGAGAGGACGATCATCACGGGGGCATCCTTCGCAAAGTGATTCATTCCTCTGCCCGTTACAGCGGCGGCTACCTGCTTTGCCGCGTCGCCGCGGCAGACTGTAACGTGATACGCCTGACCGTTGCAGGCGGACGGTGCCAGCCGCACCATTTCCAGAACGGCTTGAATCTTTTCGTCCTCTACGTCGCGGCTTGGATCGTATTCCCTGCAGGATTGTCTTGTCAGTGCAATCGTTTTAAAATCCATGACGGCACACTCCTTTTCAGTCTTCATCGTCGTCAAAACGACCGATGCCAATTAATGCGTCCACGGGGAGAGAGAAGATCACAGCACCACCTTCGGTTTTCAGCCCCGCATTTTCACGGATCGCCTCCATAATGCCCGCCTTGTATTCGTAGGTGGTCAAAATGGCGACGGTGTCGGTCTCCTGACGGAAGGACGTACCGATCAGTTGCTCTGCCTGCTTGTTGCTCACACTGCGCGTATGCAGAATGGTAGCACCCGTAGCACCTGCGGCACGGGTGCAGTCAAGCACCTTGTCGGTGAGTTTTTGATTGACGACGGCAATAATCAGCTCATGCATGCTGTTGCGCTCCTTTTCATTGTTCTTAGCGGATTCGGGCGAGCTTTCCTCGCGGAAGGGGGTGGAAAGAATGGCGTTGCTGACGATCGAGGAGATCCCCGAAAGCGGAATGGTAAAGGCAATACCGTTTCCCATCAGATAGAGCTTGAGACGGCGGTTGATCGCCTTGAGGACGCGGGACTCGCAAAAGTCGGGGATCAGCGAGTAGACCACGCGCTTTTCCACCTCGTCAAG
>JAZRIE010000301.1:0-3436 GCA_045645105.1 Eubacteriales bacterium
AAAGCAAAGTCTGCCCCTGCCGCACCGCCCGCGCCGTCTTCGGCATCAGGCGGACAAGCGTCGGCTGCCTCGTCGTCGCCTAAAAAATCGACGGCTGCCGCGTCCGAGAAAAAGGACGCAAAGAAAGCCGCGTCCTCTGACACCGCAAAGGTCAAAAACGCTTCGGTCAAGGAGAAAAAGCCGCCCGAGACGTCTCACGCGACCACGGCGACCGCAAATCCTCCCAAAGCCGAAAAGAAGGACAAGCCCGCAAAGGAGCAGGACGCCCAGCCTCGGTCGTCACGCCCCGCGCATCAGGTGATCCCTTACGTGTTCGGTATTTTGGCAATCCTCGTTGGAATTTCCCTTTTGCTCAACCTCTTTTGCAATCGCGGCAACGTTTTGGAAAACGATCCCGCGTCTCATTGGATGGGCATGGTTGGCTATTACATTTGCTATTGGATGTTTGGGTGGTTCGGTCCTGCCGTGTTCGTGCTTCCCCTGCTCCTTGCAAACCTTGCGATCTTTTGGAAAAAATATATCGACCGCCGTATTACCATCTCCAAAATATTGGTTTCGGTCATCTTCCTTTTGTTGCTTGGCGCGTTTATCCATATCTGCTGCCTGATCAGTCTTGAGCCTCATCAATGGAATATGACCACGGACGATCTGATCTACTACGGCGCAAAAATGACGGGTGGCGGTCTGTTTGGCGGCGCGCTCGGCTATCTGATGGTTCGTTTTTTGAACCTTGCCGGCTCGATGATCCTTTCCCTTTGTCTGCTTGCCGTGTCACTGTTCTACTTCCTTGGTATGACCCCCGAGCATTTGTGGAGCAGCTACCGTAAAAAGCGCTCGCGCCGCGCCGAAAGTGCCTCGAGCCTTTCCCGCAAGGAAGCCGAGGACGCGCGCAACAAGGCGGCAATGGATGAGAAGATCCGCCGTATGACCGCAAAGCAAATGACGATCGACGACGAGCAAGAAGCGGGCAAGTCTGATCCCGTTGAGGTGGTCAAGGAATCCTCCGGAGCGACGCAAAAGAAATCCCCCGAGGACAAGCTTGCCCCGATGCCCCAGCCGCATCTTGATCCCGGTGACGGCTCTCGTCCCTACGTATCGCGCGAGGTCAGCCGCAAGCTCAACGAGGAGCATCGCGCAAACGCGCAAAATGCGCAAAATGCGGCAAGGACTGCTGTAGCGACCAAGGCACCGACATCTTCCCCGTCGGTGGCATCCGCACCCGCAACAACTCCCAATCCCGCGAAAAACCGCGATACTGCGGTCGATCCGATCTTCCCCAAGGCAACCGACACCAAGGTGCTTCGTCGCGTCCCCAAGGAAGACCGAAATTTTGATCTTGAAAACGTATTCATCAATTTGGACGACAAAAAGGACGCACAATCGCGCCGTCACGCGCCGGTCCCCCCTGAGGTACCGCTCACGCCCAAGCGTCCAACGCAAGCCTCGATCGGTGGAACGCCGTCTCCCGCTCCTATGGCACAAACGCAACAGTCCGCTCCAACCCCTGCGGCAGACGTGAAGTCTCCGTCGGGTCCCTCCGTCAAAGCTCCCTCCGTGGCATCGGTCAAGCCTGCTGCGGAAAAACCGATCTTCCGTCAGGCAGATCAGTCGGGACAAAAGGATTTCGGTCTTACCAGCGAGGAATTCGAAAAGATAGAGGCATCGCAGGTGCAGCTCCCTAAGGTCTCCACGACCAAGTCGGGGGCAAAATCCGGTGCCAAGGCAGGTGCGACCGATACCAAGGGTGAGGCAAAGCCGGCGGCCGTAGTCAAGATCAAGCCCGCGCCCAAGCCTACAAAGCCCAAGCAATACGTCTTTCCCCCGATCTCCTATCTCCAGCCCGGTCAGCCCATGACCGCAGAGAACCGCGCCGAAATTGACGCGAGCATGAAGCAGCTTGCCGAAACGCTTGCAAGCTTCCACGTTCGTGTCAAGGAGATCAACTACTCCTGCGGACCGACGGTTACGCGTTATGAGGTCATTCTGGCGGCGGGCGTTCGCGTTCGCACGATCACGGGTCTTGCCGACGACATTGCTCTGGCTCTACGTTCCTCGGGCGGTGTTCGTATTGAAGCACCGATCCCCGGCACGAACGCCGTCGGTATTGAGGTTCCCAACCGCACGCGCAGTACCATCTATTTGCGCGATATGATCGAGTCCAAAGCCTTTGTCGAGTCCAAGAGCAAGCTTGCCGCTTGTCTCGGTGCAGACATTGCAGGTCAGCCGCTGATCTTTGACATTGCCAAAATGCCCCATCTTTTGGTTGCGGGTACTACGGGTAGCGGTAAATCGGTCTGCATCAACTGCATTATCATGAGCTTGCTTTACAAGGTTCGCCCCGACGAGGTCAAGCTTGTACTGATCGACCCGAAAAAGGTAGAATTCAGCATTTACAAGAACATCCCTCACCTGATGGCTCCCGTGGTCACGCAGCCCAAGGATGCCGCAGGCGCGCTCCAAGCCGCCGTTGAGGAAATGGAACGCCGCTTTGAGGTTTTTGAAAGCGTTGGCGTGCGCGACCTGAAGGGCTACAACGATATCACCAAGGACGACCCCGATATGCCGTTTATTCCTCATATGGTGATCATCATCGACGAGCTTGCCGACCTGATGATGACCGCGAAAAACGAGGTTGAGACTGCCATTTGCCGTATTGCTCAAAAAGCGCGTGCGGCAGGTATGCACCTGATCATTGGTACGCAAAGACCTTCTGCCGACGTTGTAACCGGTCTGATCAAGGCAAACGTCCCCTCGAGCATTGCGTTTGCCGTAAAATCGCAGGTCGATTCGCGCGTGATTCTCGACCACGGCGGTGCGGAAGCCCTGACGGGACGTGGAGACATGTTGTTCGTTCCGATCGGAGCGATGCGTGACACGCGTGTGCAGGGTGCGTTCGTAGACGACAAAGAGGTTGAAAAGATCTGCGAATTTATCCGCGTAACCAACGGAACGGCGCAGTATGACGAAAGATTTATCTCCAAGCTCAAGGAGCTTGCCGCACAGTGCGGAAGCAAAGGCAAGGGAGGTGGCGGAGACGACGCTCTGCCTTCCGGAACCGACGAAAAGGGCGACGATCCCAAATACGCCGATGCCGTGCGTGTGGCAATTGAGGAAAAGCGCATTTCCACCTCTCTGCTGCAACGCAAATTAGAGGTAGGCTATTCGCGTGCCGCCAAGCTGATCGACCGTATGCAATCCGAAGGGATCGTGTCGGCTCCCGACGGATCCAAGCCCCGTGCCATTCTGATCACGCCTGAAGAATATCTTGCGAGATTTGTGGATAACGCGGACAGCTCTGACAACGCAGAATAAAAAAGCAAAAAGCCCCCGAGTGACCCTGTAATAGGTCGTCTCGGGGGTATGCTTTTATTGCGTTTTATTTATTCATCAGCTTTTTGATAACGTTATCTGCCGTGCAAAGGACTGCAACCGCCGC
>JAZRIE010000302.1:0-2663 GCA_045645105.1 Eubacteriales bacterium
GACGACACGCTGATCTCGATTGACGATTGCGTCAACGAGCAGGTGATCGCGGAATTGAAGGCGGCGGATCTGAACACGCTTTCGCCCTTTGAGTGTATGTCCTTCCTGTTTGATTTGAAGAAACGATTGTAATTTTGAAGAAAAGGAGAGAGCTATGGGAAAGATCAACGTATTGCCGTTTGCGGTAGCGAATCTGATCGCGGCAGGCGAGGTCGTGGACAGACCTGCGTCGGTCATCAAGGAGCTGATGGAGAACGCCATAGATGCGGGTGCTGACCGCATCACGGTAGAGATACAGAACGGCGGCGTGACCTTTATGCGCGTGAGCGACAATGGTTGTGGCATGGAGCCAGACGACCTGCCCACGGCGATCCGCCGTCACGCAACCAGCAAGATCCGCACCGCAGAGGACCTCGACGGGATCCTCACGCTCGGATTTCGTGGCGAGGCACTTGCCGCCATCGCGTCGGTCTCGGATATGCGTATTATCTCCAAGACCGCGTCTGCCGAATACGGAACGGTCCTCGAAGCGCGCGGCGGTGAGATCCTTGGAATGTACGAGCAGGGATGCTCCACAGGCACGTCGGTCATCGTCGAAAATCTGTTCGCAAATGTGCCTGCCCGTCGGAAATTTCTTAAAAAGGACGTGACCGAATCGATGGCAGTCACGGCAAACGTCGAAAAGGTCGCGCTCTCGCACCCCGAGATCGCGTTCCGTCTGATCATCGACGGCAACACGCGACTCGAAACTGCGGGAGACGGCAACCTGCAAAACACGATCTACGCGGTCTTTGGCAAGGAATTTGCCTCGCGGCTGATCGAGGTCAAAAGCGACAACGACGGCATTCTCATCGAGGGCGTGATCGGTCGCACCGACAATTTTAAGGCAAACCGCAATCATCAGAATTTCTTTATCAACGGGCGTTACGTCAAGAGTAAGACTGCGATGGCGGCACTCGAGCAGGCGTACACCTCGTATATGCCACCCGAAAAGTTCCCCTGCTGTGTGCTGTTTATGACCATCAACCCGTCCCGCGTGGACGTGAACGTACATCCCGCAAAATTAGAGGTCAAATTTTCCAACGAAAAACCAATATTCGAGGCAATATATTACACCGTGCGAACAGCTCTGGAGAGCAATTCCGAGCGACCGTCCATGCAGCTCGATGTCAGCACGCGTGCCAAGCGCGCGGCGTTTGCAAGCCGCGCGTCCGACACACAGGTGCCCGTGCGCGACGGAAAAGCCGAGTCTCTGCAAAGCCGTCAGCTTTCCTATGACCTGAGCGGTCGGATCCAGCACCAGCCGCAAGCACGCATGAGTGCCGCCGAATACCGCGACACCTACGCAAAACCCGATGCGAAGGCTCCGTCCCTTCCGCAAAACGACGAGCCCTTTACGTTGTCGGTGCGCGGCAATCAGCCCACGGTTACGATCAACGTGCCGCAAGCAGCGCAAACTCACCCAGACGCCCCTGCCACGGCTCCCAAGCCTGCCGCGCTCGTTGTCCCCTCTGTCACAGAGCAATCGGTCACACAAGCGGTAGAGGAAGCCCCTAAGGAAATCCCCAAAGCAGCAGAGCCGCAAAACATCAAGCCTTCGGTCGTTCAAGAGTCATCCGAGAAAACGGTCAAGGTGTCGGAAGCGCCCAAGACAGTCGCGGTCAATCACACGCCCACGCAAGAGCCACCTGCCGTCTCCTATCGCATCGTGGGCGAGGTCTTCAACTCCTACGTGATCGTCGAGGTCGAAGACAAAATGCTTTTGATCGACAACCACGCGGCGCACGAGCGCATCCTCTTTGAACAACTCAAGGCAGGGCTTCGCGACGTGGCGGTGGTATCTCAGCTTCTCATGCTCCCTGTCGACGTGATGATGACGAGTGCCGAGGTCGAGGCACTGAAGGAGTACCGCGATGAGCTGGAAAAGATCGGATTTTCACTCCGCTTTGCGCGTAATACCGTCTCTGCCGACGCGATCCCCGAAAGCGTTGACCCCAACGCCGTCTCGGATATGCTGGGCAGTATGGCGGGACGCATTCTCAACGCAACGGGAAGCGTCAAGCTCACGCGCGACATCATCTTTGAAAAAGCACTCTATCAAGCGGCTTGCAAGGCAGCGATCAAGGCAGGTCGCGCCTACGCCGACGAGCATATCAAGTGGATCGTGGACAAGCTTATGACGATCCCCGACATCACCTTCTGCCCCCACGGCAGACCCGTAGCCCTCGAATTGACGCATCATTTGCTTGATAAACAGTTTGATAGGACGGGGTTTTAACCAAGGGAAACTTTTGAAAAGGTTTCCCTTGAACCCTTCAAAACCTTCACCGCAATTTAAGATCAACAAAATGGGAAATATTCTGCCCCTTTCCTTAATGAAGGGCAATATTGGGAATGTCTGCGAACAGACGGTCAGATACTCCCGCAAGCGGCTAGGGACCACCGAGACCCTGACCGCTCCATGACGTTACTTCCTGTTGGCTTTGGTGAGTTCGTAGAACAACAAAAGCTAATTGTATGTCAAATTGATTTTAAATCGTGAAAAAAACCTATAAAAACTAACACTGTGGAGCGGATAGGGTCTCGGTGGTCCCTAGCCGCTTGCGGCAGTACCTATGGAACTATCCGCAAACACCACCACTTTTGCCCTAAACAACCGCTCG
>JAZRIE010000303.1:0-4528 GCA_045645105.1 Eubacteriales bacterium
CCATCTGCTCAAACTCACGGGTACGGAACACGAAGTTTCCGGGCGTGATCTCGTTACGGAACGACTTACCGATCTGTGCCACGCCAAAGGGCAGCTTTTTACGGCTGGAGCGCTGTGCCGCGGGGAAATTCACAAAAATTCCCTGTGCGGTCTCGGGACGCAGATATACGGTATTGGTGTTGTCCTCGGTCACGCCGATAAAGGTCTTAAACATCAGGTTAAACTTCTTGATATCGGCAAAATCATGACCGCCGCACTGCGGGCAGGCAATGTTCTTTTCCTTGATATAGCTTGCCATCTGCTCAAAGCTCCAACCTGCGGGATTGTCGTCAAGACCGTTCTGGAAGGCATAATCCTCGATCAGCTTGTCCGCACGGTGGCGCATCTTACACTGCTTACAATCCATGAGAGGATCGGAGAATCCGCCCACGTGTCCCGACGCGACCCAAGCCTGCGGGTTCATGATGATCGCGCTGTCAAGACCGACGTTATAGCGGCTCTCCTGCACGAATTTTTTCCACCATGCGCGTTTGACGTTGTTCTTGAACTCGACGCCGAGAGGTCCGTAGTCCCAAGAGTTTGCAAGTCCCCCATAGATCTCAGATCCGGGGAAGATAAAGCCGCGCGTTTTGCACAGCGCTACGATTTTGTCCATTGTCTTTTCGGAATTGTTCATTTTTTTGCACTCCTATTCCATTATATCCTCTTTATTATAGCATTTTTCGTGTCGAATGTCAAGACCCTTTCGCGATTTCTTCTCGGCTTTGCCTTGTATAGAAGCAAGGAAGGGGCTGTCTCAAGTGCAATAAAAAGCATTTGAGACAGCCCCATCTATTTGTTTTCTGCGCACCAACTTTTGATTATCCGTAGGGGAGACCTGCGGTCTCCCGCGGGCGAACGCAGTTCGCCCCTACCGTGTGTTAGGTAAATATTTTGTGATTTCCCCGCTAATTTTGCACACCCTTGGTAGCATCTCCCTTTTGTTGCAGTCGGGAAGGGCTGTACCTTACTTCCCTGCCGCCGTGAGTGTGTTTTTGAGCAGCATGGTAATGGTCATAGGACCGACGCCGCCGGGTACGGGCGTGATCGCCGACGCGATCGGCTCGACCTCTGAGAAGTTCACATCCCCCGTCAGCTTTCCGTCCTCGCGGCGGTTCATGCCGACGTCAATAACGACTGCCCCCGGCTTGACCATGTCCGCGCCTACAAAGTCCGCACGTCCGATGGCAACCACCAGAATATCCGCCTCACGGCAGATCGATGCCAGATCCTTTGTACGGCTGTGGCAGACAGTGACCGTGCCGTTTGCATGAAGCAGAAGCATTGCCATCGGCTTCCCCACGATATTGGAGCGTCCGATCACCACGCATCGCTTGCCTGCAGGGTCAATGCCGCTACGGTCGAGCAATGCCATGACGCCTGCGGGTGTGCAGGGCAGAAAATCGTAATCTCCGATCATGATCTTTCCTACGTTATAGGGATGGAAAGCGTCCACGTCCTTTTTGGGATCGATGCGGAGAAGCACCTCGGTCTCGTCAAGATGCCGAGGCAACGGAAGCTGAACCAAAATTCCGTGAATTTTTTCGTCGTTGTTCAAACGATCGACCAGCGCGTTCAGCTCGTCCTGCTTCGTCTCGGCGGGCAGGCGGTGTACCTCGGAATAAAACCCGACCTCCTCACACGCGCGCGCCTTGTTACGCACGTAGACCTGCGACGCAGGATCCTCTCCCACGATCACCACCGCAAGACCGGGGGCGTACCCGCGCTCCTTGACGAACGTCGCCGTTTCGTCCTTGATCTCCGCGCGGATCTGCGCCGAGATCAGCTTTCCGTCAATCAATTTTGCCATGCTCTTGCTCCTCCGATTCCGTAGTTTTATTCGCAATAGATTGTTCTTCGTTTTCGTCAATTTCCTGCTCAGTCTCGGTTACGTCTTGTGCTTCGCGCTCACCGCTCACGCCCCCATTTACCTCGCATACAACGGTCTGCTCCTTACGCTCGAGGGAACGGATAAAGGTAAGGAAAATGAGCAACGCAAGCCCGATCACAAAGCACGCAAGCCCCAGGCATTGCGATATGCGAAGCGTTGTGCCCGGAACGTAGAGACTGTCGGTGCGGAAGCCCTCAATGAACATCCGTCCAAAGCCGTACCACGTAAAATACATCAGCGCGATCTGTCCGTCAAATTTCTTGTGCTTGTAAAAGAGATTGATCAGACCGAAGCCGACCAGATTCCACACGCACTCATAAAGAAACGTGGGGTGATAATACTCCGTCCTGCCCCCAAGCCAAGGGTTTTCAAGTCCCATGCGGAACAGATGGAAGAACGTCCCCTCGCCCGACGGCAAAAGGTGCTCGCTGTTGAAAAAATAATAGCGTGTCGTCTCACCAATGGCGTAGCCATACGCCTCGCCGTTGAAGAAGTTGCCCCAACGACCGAGTGCCTGCGCGATCATCACGCCCGGACCGATCATGTCAAAGAGCTTGCGCCATCTCAGCTTTTTGAGCCTGCAAGCGATCAGAATACCCGTGCAACCGCCGATGATGCCACCGTAAATGGCAAGTCCGCCGTTCCAGAGTGCCAGAACGTCGATCAGATTTTCATATTCGTATTCGTCAAGCGTTGTCAATACGTAATAAAGACGCGCGCCCAGCACGCCGAGAATGACCGTCCAAAGACCGACGTCGATCACGTCGTCAAGGATTACTCCCTCGTTCCGCTGACCTCGCCACCATGCGTACACGAATGCCAGCACGATGCCGAGCGTAATGACGATGCCATACCAACGCACCTCAATACTGCCGATCGAAAAGGCGATCTTGTTCATGGAAAACGGCTCTATTCCGAGTCCCGGAAACGATACCGTAGTAATATTTCTCATAGGTCACTCTCCTTCGTTCTGTGATTCGGTCGGACGGATCACCGCCATAGAAAAGCAGGCGTCGTCAAACGCAGTTTCGAGAAGCTCCTCAAGCTCTCGCTTGGTAATGCTCTGTAAAAGCTCGGGACAGGAGAACATATCCAAGCCGTCCATGGCAAACGACAATAGACGGTTGGCGATCTCCTCGCTCGAATCGTAGGCGCAGATCTCGTCGGAATACATCACGCGTCGACAACGCTCAAACGCTTCGTCCGAAATGCCCTCGCGACGCACACGCGCAAGGTACTCCTTGAGCGACGCAAGCACGATCTCCGGGGTGTCCGATTCTCCCGACAAGCAGTGAAAGGCAAAGCGGTCAGAGCAGGAATACCCAAAGCCGAACGACGGCGTGATCACGCCGCGCTCAAACAGATCGCTGTAAAAATCCCCCGCGCGGGAGAATAGGATCTCGTCGAGCAACGCCATGCAAAAATCGCGTCGCATACGCGCCTTGGCATCATCGATCACGCGATCCTTGATACCGATGCTGAAGATCGGCTTTGAGACCTGCATCATGTCCTCGGCATAGTCGCGGATCGCTCGGTGCGGCTCCTCAAAGGGAACGCGCTCCACCGTCGCAGGCAAAAAATCCTTGGGAAGCACGCGGTCGGCAACCGCCATAACCGCCTCGGGCGTAACGTTTCCGCAAACCGCCAGAACCATATTGGCGGGATTGTAAAAGGTATGATAGCAATCGTATAAAAGCTTTGGCGTGATCTTAGCGATCGACGCCTCGCTTCCGCAGATGTTGATGCGCACGGGGCAATTTTCGTACATGGACTCAAGCAGAATACGGAAGCAACGCTCCCAAGGGCTGTCCTCATACATACGGATCTCCTCGGCAATAATTCCCTGCTCCTTTTTGACCGACGCGCTTGTAAAATGCGGATGCGTAACGAAGCGCAAAAGCTCCGCAAGCGCCTCGTCAACGCCCTCGGTGGTGCTGAACAGATACGCCGTGCGGTCGTAAGAGGTATAGGCGTTTGCGTCCGCGCCGATCGCGGCAAAGTGCGCAAAGGAATCGCTTCCGTCTTCGTTTTCAAACAGCTTATGCTCCAGAAAATGCGCGATCCCGTCGGGCACGCACACGGGGGAATCGTCTCCGCGTCTGCGGAAGATGCTGTCCATTGAGCCGTAATTGACCGCAAACAGCGCATATGAGGTCGTCAGCTTCTTGGGAAACACGTAGATCGGCAGTCCACTCTTGTGCTCCATGCAAAAATACCGCTCACGCAAAAGAGCCGAGGTGTATTCAGTCTTCTTCATCGCAAAGCTCCTCTCCGCCGCCCAGCGTTCCGTCAAGATAATAGACGGTATTTACCGTGACAGCCCGTGCAACCGCGATCACATCCTCGCGCATGACTGCGAGGAAAGCGTCTCGGCAGGACCTTACGGTTTGACGTAATCCTGCAAGCAAACGGCCAAAATAAAAGGTCTCGAGCGCGGCGGGACTATCCTCGATCTGACGGTATGCCCCTGCAAGCGACCGACGCGCCGACTCCAGCTCCTCTTCGGTAAAATCTCCGTCGGCAAGCGCGCGCAACTGCGCCATGATCTCCCTCTCGGCGCGCTCGCGGTTCTCGCGGGCCAGCCCACAGGTAATCAGG
>JAZRIE010000304.1:0-5886 GCA_045645105.1 Eubacteriales bacterium
TCCGTTAAAAATAATGTGGGAATACATATATATTCTATCATATTCTTACCAAATTGGCAAGAGCTTTTTCAATGTATTTTTGAAAAAATTATATTTTTTTAGCATTTTATTGGCTTTTTTCGGCGATTTGGTCGATCATGCGGTTGGTTGCGCGGTAAAGTGCATGCTCGGCGTCCACCTCCATGGCGCGCGAGAGGTCGGTCACGCGCAACAAAAGCTCCCCAATTTGCTTATATGCGTCCTCGCTTGTCGGCTCTGCGACGGCATTTTTTATGGTTGTGATCTCATGCTCCAAGGCTTCGATCAGCTCGTGCGCGTCGCATTCTGCCGCCCTTCCCGCCTTTTTTGATACTTTTGACGCGCGCATCAACGCGGGCATCATGGGGGGAATGGCGCGAAGCTTGTCCACCAGCGTGTTTCTCTGCTTTTCCTCGGTCTTGAGAGCTTCCCAATTCTTCAGCACCTCGTCGCTGTTCTCAACCGAAACCGTTCCGAACACGTGCGGGTGACGGTAGATCATCTTCTTGCAGATGTCGTCGACGACCTCACTCGTGCCAAAGCGACCCTCCTCTGTTTCGATCTGCGCGTGAAAAAAGATCTGAAACAGAAGATCACCAAGCTCCTCGCGAAGGAGGATGGGATCGTCTCGGTCGATCGCCTCGACCACCTCGTAGGTCTCCTCGATCAGCGCAGAGCGGATGCTTCCGTGCGTTTGCTCACGATCCCACGGGCATCCGTCCTCCGAGCGCAGGATCCGCATGATGGCGGAAAGATCCTCAAAATCGTAATGCTCCTTCTCAAGAAGCACTTTTACTTCATTGTTTTTTGACATAAAAAGGTCCTTTCTGTGTCTTATTTTTTTATACTGTCCTCCGATCGCATCAATCGGAGCTTTTGCAACATGGAAAAAAGCTTATCCCCCATTGGCAGCACGCGCAGGCTTTCCGCGTCAAACACGCCGAGCGCGCAGGAGAGGACGAGATAGAGTGCGAGTGTGAACAGAAGGCTCGCAAGCGTTAAGACCGACGACTCCCCCATGCGATGCAAAAGAATGAGATAAAGCGTGTACGAGCCACCGATCGACAGAAGCGCGCACAGCATCGGTCTTACGAATATTTTGCGAAGACTTGGTGCGTGACAAAGCGACGCGGTAAAATAAAGATTCAGCGTTACCACCGTCGCGTCGCACAGGAAGGTGCTGAGCGGTGCGCCGAGCAGTCCTACCGATGCGTTTCCGATCAAAAAATACGCCGAAACGATCTTCACGACCGAGCCGATCAGCATGGCAAGGATCGGTCGGTTGACTACCTGATAGGCGTGCAGGACAGAGTTGCTTGCCGTGATCATGCAGGAAAGGAAGACCGATACGCCAAGGCAGGACAAAAGCGGTGCGGCAACCGCCACTGCCTCCGGCTCGTGACCGAACAGAAGCAGCAGGATCGGTCGTGCATACGCCGCCACACCAAGGGCGGCAGGGATCGCGAAGGTTGCCGTGAGCCGATAAGAGCTTTGTATCATTTCGGCTTGCTTTTGGCGGTCTCCCGAGGCAATTGCGGCACTCAAAATCGGCACCAAGGGCAGGGCTACGGCATTGACGAGTGCGGGCAGAAGTCCAAAGACCGAAAGTGCGAGCGTGGTATAACCGCCGTATGCCTCGTTTGCCGCGACCTCGTCGTAGCCGATGCTTTGCAGGCGTCGCAGGATCATGGTCATGTCCACGAGCTTGGTCAGGCTTACGAGCGACGCACCGAGCGTCATGGGAATGGCAAGACGCGCAAGAGAATGCCAAATTTCTCGGTACTTTTCGGAATAATCGGTCTTTTTCGACGCCGTTGAAAGCTCGCATTCGGGATGAAAGTGAAGCTTTTCGACGATCAGATAAATCACCGAAGCCGCCGTTCCGAGCGTCAGTCCCCAGCCCGCAAACGAGGCGACCGCGGCGGTATCGTAGCCGTGCATGAGCGCGTAGTGCGCAAGTGACAGACCGAACACCAGCTTCCCCACCGACTCAAGGATCTGCGAGACGGCGGTTGGAAGCATGCGCTGGTATCCTTGAAAATACCCTCTGATCGCCGAGGAGAGACAAACCAAAAAGACGGTCGGCGCGATCGATACGATCGACAAATAAGCGCGCTCACTTTGGATCATATCACAAAAGCGCTTGGCACCGATCACCATGATCAGGCTTCCGAGTATGCCGATGATCAGAAAAACGGTGAGTGCGGCGCGATAGATGCGCTTGACGCGTTCCCCATTCCCGCGAGCGACCGCCCCCGAGATCAGCACCGAGAGTGCCACGGGAAGCCCCGCCGTGGAGATCACGCAAAAAAGTGTGTAGATCTCATATGCCGAATTGAAATAACCCATGCCCTCGGATCCAAGATACGCGAGCATGGGAATTTTATAAACAAGTCCTACGACTTTCACCAGAACGGTGGAGAGCGTCAGAAGCAAAACTCCCGACAAAAAGCTTTTTTTCGTATTTTTGCAAGCCGCATCCACCATGTTTTTGCTCACCGCCGATCAATCAAAGTAATGAGCAAAAACCTCCCTCGCCTCGCGCTTCAGTCGTTCCTCATCAATCAAAGTATACTCACCGTTGCGGTAAAGTATGCGTCCATCGACCATGGTAAGGAGAACGTCCGAGCGATCGGCACTGTATGCAAGCATGGCGTAGTCGTCGTAAGAAGGCATATTGTGGATCGAATGACGGTCGATCAGCACAAGATCGGCACGCATACCGACCTCGACGCGACCCGTGTCGTGTCTTCCCTGCGCGATCGCACCGTTTCGAGTGGCAAGCGGAAGCATTTCCGCGGCGCGTGTGATCGCGGGATCTCTCGTAATTCCCTTGTGGAGAATGGCGGCGGTCTGCATCTCACGCAAAATATCAAGACGGTTGTTGGATGCCACCCCGTCGGTTCCGAGCGCGACGTTCACGCCTGCCGCTCTCATTTTGTCAAACGGCATCACGCCGCTTCCAAGCTTGAGATTGCTGACGGGATTGTGCGCCACGCTGACGCGCTTGCTTGCGAGGATCTCAATATCGTCGTCGCTCACCCAGACGCAATGCGCGGCTGTTGTGGGGACGTCGAACACGCCAAGCTCGGAGAAGAACTGCGACGGTGTTTTTCCGTGCCGTCCGATACATTCAAGATGCTCCTTTTCGGTCTCCGAGAGGTGGATCTGCATGCCAAAGCCCTCTGCCGCCGCGTATTCCGCTACGGTCTTGCAGGTCAGCGGCGTGTTGGTGTACTCGGCGTGGAGCGACATATCCACAAGAATTCGGTCGCCGTCGGCATGATGATAATCCTTTGCAAGCGACAAAAACTCCTCAAACCGCGCGTCGCGACGAATGTCGGCGGTAGGATCAAAGGAGACGAAGGATCGCGAAAGGTTTGCCTTGATACCGGTTTCCAGCACCGCGTCGGCAACCGCGTCCTCAAACATATACATATCCGAGAAGGACGCGATACCGTTGCGAAGCATTTCGGCGATCGCAAGCTTGGTCGCCACCAATACGCTTTGATGGGTCAGTCGCTCCTCGGCGGGAAAGATGCGCTCCTCCAGCCAACGCGAGAGCGGCAGATCCTCCCCGTATCCGCGAAACAGCGTCATCGCCGCGTGGCAATGCGCGTTACAAAAGGCGGGGATCAGCAGGTTTCCCTGACATTCCACAACCTCACAGTCGGTAAAATCGGGCTTTTTCTCGGTAATTTCCGTAATTTTTCGGTCATCGATCACCACGAACACCTCTTTGCCGCCAAAGCCGTATTCGGGTAGAAGCGTGACGCTTTTGAGTATCGTTTTCATTAAATAAATTCCTTGTAGATTGAATTTTCTGTCAGATATTCCGACGGGATCTCCACCACCGCCGAAAGCTTTTTCAGCATCGTCTGTGCTTGCCCGAAGAAGGGATTTTCAGACGGTATCGTCGAAAGCAGCTGCAAAAGATGGGGCTTGAGCATACCGATCTCATACGGCATGGTGGAATCGATCGTGGCGTGGCATCTGTTGGCGTTTGGAAAGATGCTCTTTTCCTCGTTTTCACGCACGCTTTGCCACAAATAAAGCGTAAACGCGGGATCGCTTGCGCGGTAGCGGTGATCGCGCACCAAGCGGCGCATCAAGCGGATCTCGTTTGGCGTAAAGCACTCCCCTGCCACCTCGATCGACGACGAGGGACAGATATAGATACTGCGGTAGACCTCGCCGCTCAGAATTCGATCAACCTTTGGATAAAGGATCTGGATCCCCTCAAAGAGAAAGACGTCCTCGGCGCGCGGTGTCAGGGTCACGCCCTCGGTGCGCACGCCCGACCGAAAATCAAAGCGCGGCATTCTGGTCTCGTTTCCGAGAAGCAGGCTTGCGGTCTTTTCCTCAAGGAGAGCGACGTCGATCGTATCCTCGGAGTCATAGTCGATCTCGATATTGGGATCGTTATCGGCACGAAGCTGAAGCACGCTTTTGTCAAAATAAAAATCGTCGATCGACACCACGTGTACGCGGTGACCGTGCTCCTCAAGTGACGCAGTCAGCTTTTTTGCCGCGGTCGTCTTGCCCGAGCAGGTCGGTCCCGTCAGCCCCAGAAGCCTGAGTGACGGAAGCGAGGCGATCTCCTCGATGGCGTCGTCCACACGTTTCTCAAACGAAAGGTCACACGAGGCGACGAACGCCGCCTGCTTTTGCGGATCGTTGATTTGTTGTACAGTAATGTTTTTCATGATAACCGACCTTTCCGAAGGTTCTCCACTCACAAGGCGGCTTACAGTCACATCAAATCAGGTGATGCTGACGGTAAAAGGCTTCCATTTCCGCGATCTTTTGCGCGGTGCTATCATCCTTCAAATATTCGTAAGGATATTTGGGATAGAACAACCGCTCGATCACGGGCTTTCCGCCGTTTTCGGGACGGTAATCGACCATCTTGGAAACGGCACCCGCGCCTACCGCGAATATGGAGTGGATCTCCTCCATCATATATACGTTATAACGCCCCTCTGCTCCCTCCAGCGCAAACCCCACGTTCTCAAAGTTGCCAACGGTGTTTTTCTGTCGGTACATATAATAGGGCAAGTAACCCTCCTGCTGAGATTTGAGCTGTGAATAGTCCACGCATTTGCCCGCATCTCCACCGCGCAGAGAGTAGACCTGACTGCCGTTTCGCAGAATGTCCGCCGCCTTTTTGACGCAGAAGGTATGTACGGTAATGTTTTCGGGGCGAAGCGCGAGGATCTTATCAAAGGTTGCCGAGAAGGTCTTGAAGTTGTCGCCCGGCAAGCCGACGATCAGGTCCGTGTTGATATACGGGATCCCCGATGCGCGCGCCACCTCAAAGGCACGCAGGAAGTCCTCTGCCGTATGACTGCGACCGATGCCACCCAGCACCTCGTTGCAAAGCGATTGCGGATTGACGCAAACACGCGTCACGCCGTATTCCTTGGCAACCGCCATCTTCTCAGCGGTAATGGTGTCGGGTCTGCCCGACTCGAGCGTGTATTCCTCCAGAGCGGTTACGTCGGTCAGCCTTGCGATGCCCGAGAGCAGATAGCGTAGCTGATCGGCGGTAAGAATGGTAGGCGTACCGCCGCCGATGTAGACCGTTTTGACGTGCAGTCCAAGCTCGTTGATCTTTCCAAAGGTCATTTCGATATCCGCCATCAGATGCACAAGATAATCGGGGATCAAGGAAAGCAGTCTTGGAGAGGTATAGGAAACGAACGAGCAATAGGAGCAACGCGACGGACAAAACGGGATCGAGATATAAACGCTGCAATCCTTGGCGTCGGTCGTGCCGATCAGCTTTTGCTCGTTGAGGGCGACGTCGGTTGCGAGAGCCGCCTTTTTCGGAATGACCGAATACTCGGTTGCAAGGATCTTTTTCAC
>JAZRIE010000305.1:0-2375 GCA_045645105.1 Eubacteriales bacterium
GTTACGTTGTTCATGATGACGCTATCCTCGACAAGCGCGCCCGCCTCGACGACCACGTTTGAGCCCAACACGCTGTTGCGCACCGTTCCGTAGATCTTGCAACCTGCGGTGATCGAGGAATTGGTAATCTCGGCGTTCTCACCCACGAACTGCGGAGCCTCCGCGCCGTGACGGCTGTAGATCCGCCAGCTCTCGTCAAAGAGCGAGAGCGCAGGTCTTTCGCCCAACAGATCCATGTTTGCCTCCCACAGAGAGCGGATGGTTCCAACGTCCTTCCAATAGCCCTCAAAGGGATACGCCATCATCTTCTCGCCTGCCGCGAGCATGGTGGGGATAATGTTCTTGCCGAAGTCGTTTGCCGACGCAGGATCCTTGCTATCCTCCTCCAAATACTTTTGCAGTTTGTCCTTGGTGAAGATATAGATCCCCATCGACGCCTTGGTGCTGTCGGGGTTCTTCGGCTTTTCACTGAACTTGTAGATGCTTCCGTCCTCGTTGGTACTCATGATACCAAAGCGGCTCGCCTCCTCGATTGGGACGTCGATCACGGCAATGGTGCAGTCGGCTCCCGTTTTCTTGTGATAGGTCAGCATCCTTGCATAGTCCATCTTGTAGATGTGGTCGCCCGACAGGATCAGAACGTACTCCGCGCCGTAGCGGTTAATAAACTCCATGTTCTGCCAGATGGCATTTGCCGTTCCCTTGTACCAATCGGCTCCCGTCTTTCCTTGATACGGCGGCAGGATCTTCACGCCGCCAAACGTGCGGTCAAGATCCCAGGGCAGTCCGTTTCCAATGTAGTCGTTGAGGAGCAAGGGCTGATACTGTGTCAGCACGCCCACCGTATCAAGTCCCGAGTTGATACAGTTTGAAAGCGTAAAATCAATGATGCGGTACTTGCCGCCAAAGGATACCGACGGCTTTGCCGTCTTTTGTGTCAATGCGTAAAGACGGCTTCCCTGCCCGCCCGCCAACAGCATGGCAACGCATTCCTTTTTCTTGAACATAGCCTTGTAAAACCTCCTGTTGTATATTGATATAAGATTAGATAATTTGGTTTTTCTTGGGGGACTTTTTGAAAAAAGTCCCCCAAACCCCTCAAAAACTTTTATCGCGTTTTATGGACAGATAAAAGCGACAATGCTCTGCCCCGAACGGTTGTTCCGAGTATGAGGGGGGACGTTTGCGGACAGACGGAAAGGTACTGCCGCTATCGGTCAGGGACCGCCGAGACCCTGCCCGATCCCAAAAGGTTGTTTCGCCGCAGGTGAAACAGGCTTTTCATTTGCGCGTAACGCAACATCATTTGGCGTAAGCCCACGTCATTTGCGCGCAAGGGCAAATATCACCGCGCCCATAGGCGGCACGTTGACACGTATGGCGTGTCGGTATTGCCCGAAGGAATGGGGAAACGTTGGAAGCAACCCTTCGTTCACGCACCCCGTTCCGCCAAATCGCTTGTCGTCGGAATTCAGGCGTTCCTCGTACACGCCGTCGATGGGAACAGGCAACGTGTACCCCTCACGCCTCACGGGGGTAAAGTTGAGCAGAACGATCATCTCATTCCCTTCGGCGTCGCGCCGTCTGTAGGAATAGAGACTGCGCTCGGCATCGTCAGCATCGATCCACGCAAAGCCTTCGGGCATCGTGTCACACTCCCAAAGCGCGGGGTTTTCAAGATAAAAATGGTTCAGCTCCGACACGAACGTCTGCACCGCCGCGTGCATAGGATAGTCTAATAGAAGCCACTCCACCTGACCGAGATGATCCCACTCGCGAAACTGCCCGATCTCGCAGCCCATAAAGGTCAGCTTTTTGCCGGGATGCGTCATCTGATAGGTCAGAAACGCGCGCGTGCCCGCGAATTTTTGCTCGTAGTCTCCGTGGTTGCGCGCAAGAAGCGAGGATTTTCCGTGCACGACCTCGTCGTGTGACACGGGCAGCACAAATTGCTCGTCGTAGGCGTAGGACGTGGAAAAGGTCAGCTTATGGTGATGGTGTTTGCGGAACAAGGGGTCCTCGCGAAGATAGGAAAGCGCGTCGTTCATCCAACCCATGCACCACTTGAAGGTAAAGCCCAAGCCGCCCTCCTCAAAGCCCGTCACGTGATGCCATGCCGAGGACTCCTCCGCAATCGTGATCACGTCTGGATAGTCCCTTTCAAGCGCATGATTCAGCTTTTGGAGAAAGGCGACCGACGACAGATTGCGGTTATCGCCGTACTCGTTTGGTTGCCACTCTCCCTCGCCGCGGTCATAATCAAGATAAAGCATCGACGTGACAGCATCGACACGCAGACCGTCAATATGATATTGATCGATCCAGAAATATGCGTTTGACAACAGAAAGCTCTGCACTTCCTCGCGTCCCATGTC
>JAZRIE010000306.1:0-1817 GCA_045645105.1 Eubacteriales bacterium
CCGAAGCACGTCACGAGCTGGGCTTTGCCGTGTCCACCATCATCGACGACGATAACTGGTACGACCACTTAAAGCTTTGGGCGGCGCTCGCGCGGAATATCGGATACCGCGGTCTTGTGGTCTTTATCGACGAGTGTGTGAATCTTTATAAGATCTCGCACCGCGTCAGCCGCGAGAACAACTATGAAAAGATCCTTTCGATGTTCAACGACACCCTGCAGGGGCGTGCGTCGGGGCTTGCGTTGATCCTTGGCGGTACGCCGCAATTTTTAGAGGACACGCGTCGAGGGCTTTTCAGCTACGAGGCACTTCGCAGTCGTCTGTGCGACAGCCGCTTTGCACTTGAGGGCTTTAAAAATCTTATCGGTCCCGTCATTCGTCTGCGGAGACTTTCGGACGATGAGCTGTTTGCGCTGATCAGCCGTGTCACAAAGCTCTATGCTCAGCAGTATGGGAGCGAGCCGCGTATCACCGAGGCGCAGATGGTGCAGTTCTTGCAGATCTGTCTCGGACGGGCAGGGGCTGACAGCATGATCACGCCGCGCGAGATGCTTCGCGACTATATGACGGTATTGAACATTCTTATGCAAAATCCGAATGCAAGCTTTGAGGACGTGGTGGGGAGCGCGGTGACGCTCAAGACCGATGCCGACCGTGATGAACCCGAGGCGGAAACACCGACGTCTCCCGCGGCTTCCGATACCCCGCGTCGGGCAGTCACCATCGACGATATTGATTTTTAAGAAAGACAGGTAGGAAACGACTATGAATTTTGTAACTTGGATCATGGCGGCGTTTGCCGTGCTTGGTGCGCTGGACCGTATTCTCGGCAACCGATTTGGTATCGGACGGGAATTTGAGCGCGGACTTGAGACCTTTGGCTCGTTGGCACTTTCGATGATCGGTATGATCGTGTTAGCTCCCGTGATCGCCGATCTGCTTCGTCCCGCGCTTTCGGCGATGGCGCAGGCTCTGCCGATCGACCCGTCGATCGTACCCGCGTCGCTCTTCGCCATCGACATGGGGGGCGCGCCGCTGAGCGGACAGCTCTCGGCAAATGCCCAGGTGGGGGCTTTTAACGGACTTGTCGTCGCGTCCATGATGGGATGCACCGTGTCCTTTACCGTGCCTTACGCCTTGGGTGCGGTGAAAAAGGAGCAGCACCGCGCGCTTTTGGTGGGATTGCTTTGCGGAATCGTTACCATTCCCGTGGGATGCCTTCTGGCGGGGTTCTTGGCAGGAATTCCGATCGTTAGTCTGTTGCTTGATCTTTGCCCGCTGGCAGTTTTCTCGGGCGTGATCGCGCTGGGACTTTGGAAAGCCCCCGATCTGTGCGTCAAGATTTTTTCGGTCGTCGGTCTTTTGATCAAAATTCTGATCACGGTCGGATTGATCATTGGGATCGTATCCTTCCTGACGGGCTTTGAGATTTTGCCGGGTGCCGACTCGTTTGAGAACGCGGCGATGATCGTTGTCAACGCCGCCGTAGTGCTGACGGGAGCCTTCCCGCTGATCAAGATCCTATCGCGCGTGCTTGCAAGGCCGCTTGGTGCTATGGGTCGTAAGATCGGTGTGAACGATACCTCGATGATGGGCTTTTTGTCCAGCCTTGCCGCCAGCATGACAACCTTTGAGAACATGAAGGACATGGACGACAAGGGTGTTGTATTCAATTCGGCGTTCTCGGTGTCTGCCGCCTTCGCGCTGACCGACCACCTCGCGTACACGCTCGCGTGGCGTGCCGATTACCTGCCTGCCGTTACCGTGGGAAAGCTTTCGGCGGGTGTGCTTGCCGTTCTCGTCGCCCTCGTCGTTTA
>JAZRIE010000307.1:0-5992 GCA_045645105.1 Eubacteriales bacterium
CATAACGGCTCGGGAAAATCCACCTTTGCAAAGCTTCTCAATCTGATTTTGGAGCCGACGTCGGGCAAGCTTGTGATCGGTGGCGTGGAGCTTACGGGGCGTGAGCTGACCGACGACGAGGTTCTGAGTTTACGCCGCAACGTGGGAATGGTCTTCCAGAATCCCGACAATCAGCTTGTGGCGACGATCGTCGAGGAGGACGTGGCGTTCGGTCCCGAAAATCTTGGCGTGGAGCATCCCGAGCTGCGCCGCCGTGTGGACGACGCTCTTTCGGCGGTTGACATGACCGGGTACGCGCAGCACGAGCCGCACCGTCTCTCAGGCGGACAGAAGCAACGCGTTGCCATTGCGGGCGTGATCGCCATGATGCCAAAATGCATTATCTTTGACGAGTCTACCGCTATGCTCGACCCCGTGGGAAGGCGCGAGGTGCTGGAGACGATCCGCATGCTCAACCGAGATCACGGTATCACAGTACTGAACATCACCCATTATATGAACGAAGCGGCAATGGCTGACCGAATCATCGTGATCAACGACGGAAAGCTTTTGCTTGACGGAACGCCCAACGAGGTCTTCTCGCAAAGAGATCTGCTTTTGCGCGTGGGTCTTGAGGTTCCGCAATGCGCGGCACTCATTCACGAGCTTCGTGACGCAGGGCTACCACTTGATGGGGAGAATATCGCATCCGACGAAGGGTGTGCCGAAATGATTTTAAAGGCGTTCTCAAGTCGGAAAGCATAAAACAAGAGGATCATCATGTATAAGATTTATTTAGACCATGTCAGCTACGTCTACGGCGCGGGAACGCCGTTTGAGCAAAAAGCACTTGACGACGTAACTGTAGGAATACGCGGCGGATGCATCACGGGTGTGATCGGGCATACGGGCTCGGGCAAGTCCACCATGATGCAGATGCTCAACGGATTGATCGCGCCGAGCGCGGGTCGCGTCCTGTTGGACGACTACGACGTTAACGCGCGCGCCGAGGATCTCTTTGACGAATGGAGTGCGTTACCCGCATATCGCGACCTTTCCAAGCGGGCGGCTAAGCGCGCGATCACCAAGGAAGTGCAAAACCGTAAGCGCGGGCTCTGCTTCCGCGTAGGACTTGTGATGCAGTACCCCGAATATCAGCTGTTCGAGGAAACGGTATACAAGGACATCGCCTTTGGGCCGACGAATATGGGGCTTGACGCCGACGAAATTCGAGCGCGTGTGCTGGAAGCGGCGGAATTTACCGAGATCAGCCGTGATCTCTTGGAGAAATCTCCCTTTGACCTCTCGGGAGGACAAAAGCGCCGCGTCGCGCTGGCAGGCGTGATGGCAATGCGCCCCGAGGTCTTGGTATTGGATGAGCCTGCGGCGGGACTTGATCCGCGCGGCAGAGACTATATCTTCGAGGGCATCAGCCACTATCAGCGTACCACGGGCTCGACCGTCTTGATCGTCAGCCACAGTATGGAGGATATGGCGCGCTTTTGCGACGATATGATCGTCATGTCTGAGGGTAAGCTCTTTATGCACGGCAATTGCGACGAGGTCTTTTCAAAAGCCGATGAGCTTGCAAGGATCGGTCTTGACATTCCGCAGGTCACGCGACTGACACATCTGCTCGCATCTCACGGACTCAAGCTTCCGCCAAACCTTTATACGGTCTCGGCGGCGGTCGAAGCCATCAAAAAGCTTTACCATGACGGGGAGGTGGCACGATGAAGGGCGTTTCGTTCGGACAGTATTACCCCGCAGAGTCGGTGATCCACCGTCTCGACCCACGCGCAAAGGTGGTCATGTCGGTGCTTTATATCGTATGCACCTTCCTTTGCAAAAATCTTTCGGGCTTTGTTGTGCTGGTTCTGTCGTCGCTTTTCCTGATCTTCCTATCGAAGATCCCCGCGCGGCTGATCCTGCGCTCGATGCGCCCGCTGATTCTGATCATCGCGTTTACCTCGCTGATCAACATTTTTTTGACGCAGGGAGAAAAGCTCCTCACACCACCCAATTGGTGGATCAAGATCTACGCCGAGGGCATTTGGAACGCAGTATTTATGGTGCTTCGGATCTCGGCTCTGATCATTGGCACGGGGATTTTTCTCACCTATACCACAACGCCGATCGCCTTGACCGACGCGCTTGAGCAGCTCTTGTCGCCGCTCAAAAAGATCAAGGTGCCCGTTCATGATTTTGCAATGATGATGACGATCGCTCTGCGGTTTATTCCGACGCTGACCGAGGAGACCGAAAAGATCATGAACGCGCAAAAGGCGAGAGGTGCCGATTTTACCACGGGAAGTCTCATCAAGCGCGCGCGTGCGTTGGTGCCGATCTTAGTTCCGCTATTCGTTTCGGCGTTCAACCGCGCGTTTGAGCTGGCATCGGCAATGGAGTGCCGCTGTTACCACGGAGGCGAGGGAAGAACGAGATTGAAGGTACTGCATTTCCGCTCGTCGGATTGGGTTGCAATTGTGATCCTTTTCGTCTTTGGCGTTGGCATCTTCTTCTTGAACCGCTTCGGCTTTGGATATACGCTTCGGTGAGTGATATGAAAATTTTACTCAAGATCGCCTATCTCGGCACGCGCTACTGCGGGTATCAGGTACAGCCCAACGGCGTGAGTATCCAGCAAAAATTAAACGAGGCGGCAGAGTCGACCTTTGGCTTTGCCTGCGACGTCGTCGGTTGCAGTCGCACCGACAGCGGTGTTCACGCCAACGAGTTTTGTGCAACGGTCGCAAAAAAGGGAAGTCCCGATCTGCCCACCTCTATCCCTGCCGAGCGGATCCCCTTTGCCATGTCGGCAAATCTCCCCGAGGATATTGCGGTGCTTGAGGCAAAATGGGTGGACGACGGATTTCACGCACGATACGACGTGGTCGAGAAGGAATATATTTACCGCTTTTATAATCGCCCCATGCGCAGTCCCTTTGAGGAAGGCAGATCGGCGCATATTCCAAAGCATTTGGACGACGAAGCGATCCGCAGCATGAATGCGGCGGCAGGAACGCTTCTCGGCACGCAGGATTTTGCCGCGTACATGGCGCAGGGCTCGAAGATCGTTGACACGGTGCGAACCGTTACACGAGCCGAGGTCTTTCGCGAGGGCGACACCGTGATCTTTCGCGTTGCGGCAAACGGCTTTCTTTACAATATGGTGCGGATCCTTGCGGGAACGCTTCTCATGGTCGGTCAGGGCAAGCTGACGGCGGATGGTGTCAAGCGCATCACCGCGAGCCGCGACCGCGCACAAGCGGGGGCAACCATGCCCGCGTGCGGTTTGTATCTTAACCGCGTGCGATACCCCGATTAAAAATCGGCAAATTGAGTAGGAAAGGAGAGGTGCGCTTGAAAAAAGAGTGGCATTTGAAGCATCTGAAAAAAAACGATGCGCCGTCGGTCGATCCCAAGCAAAACGAATACTATGAGTCGATCTCGGCACGACTCGGCATTTTGCAGGTCATTCTGTACCTTTCACTGTTTACCTTCGTCGTCCTTTCCTTCTTTCGCAATACCGAGCTGATCACCTATCGCAACTTCTATTATTTCTTTAAGGATCTGAACGCGTCTGCCGAGACGGTGGACATTTTCGATGCCGACTCGGTCAGTTATCCCACGTCGGTCGAGCAAAGCTTTACGCTCTACCGCAAGGGCTTGGCGGTGGCAGGGAATGAGTCGCTGACCGTCTTTACCGCCACGGGACGTCAAACGATCAGCCAAACTCTCCAATACCAAAATCCCGTTGCCGTTGGAAAGGGCAAGTATCTTTTGGTATATGAGCAGGGTGGGAACAAATACTCGGTCTACAACTCCTACACGCGGCTCTACACGGGCAACAGCGAGTATCCGATCTATGGCGCGGCGGTTTCCGACGCGGGCTCGTTCGCGCTGATCTCGCGCTCCGAGCAATACAATTCGGTGGTCTCGCTATACAGCAGCAATTTCACGCTGATCAACCGCTACAACCGCGGCGGATACGTGACCGCGATCTCGCTCAACGAAAAGGGAAGCAAGCTCGCCATTTTGAACTCGACGGTATCAAACGGTCTGTTCTCCACCACGCTGACAACGCATGTTGCGGGCGACGAGTCAGAGGGAACCACGGCAACACTTGGCAACGCGATCGGTCTTTCCTGCGCGTTTACCGCGTCGGGCGAGGTGAGTGTTCTCGCGGGCGACGGCTTGTATTTCATATCCGACAAGGGAGAATTGAAAAGCTCTTATCCCTTTCTTGGCAGAGAAATCGTTTGTGCGGAGCTTTCCGCCGACGGCGCGTCGGTAGTCCTGCGCGACACCCCAATCTCACAAACCAATCAGCTCGTTCTCTTTGACAAGCACGCGAAAATCGTATATGACAAAGAGGTCGACACGAGTGTGTCGCAGATCTCGCGCAGTGAAAACAACGTTTTTCTCGTCACCACACGCGGCATTGATCGCTTGGATCTGCAAAGCACGCGCGTGACGCGGCACGAATGTGTCACAGACGGTCGAAGGCTTTTGGCGATCGATGGCGACGAGGTCTTCTTCTGCTCACCGCAAAAAGCCGAATATATTCGCTTTTCCTCATAAAAAATAACGATAAGGAGATTCTATTATGGGATATATTATTGATTTTATTTTTATTCTCGTAGGACTTGCACTGATCCTTGCCTGCGCCAAGCGCGGACTGATCAAAAGCGCGATCCACTTTTGCAAAACGATCTTAGCCTTTGTATTTGCCTATCTGTTCGGCAGTAAGCTTGGTCAGCTGGTTTGCGAAAAATGGATCCTTAGCCCCGTGCGCGATTGGGTGTACGGAAAGCTTGAGGGCTTGTACGCACAAGCCGCGGATGGCGTGAGCGTTGAGAGCATTGCCTCGGCGTTCCCGGATTTCGTCATCAGCGACGAGGTCAAGGCAAGCCTGCAAAACGCGAACGGATCGGGCGAGGTACTCCTGAACGACATGACCGACGCGATCGCAACGCCTGCGGCAACTGTGATCTCCAACGTCATCGGCTATGTCGGCGTATTTTTGATCTCGATCGTCCTTCTTTCGCTTGCAGCACTGCTATTGACCAAGCTTGTGGAGCATATCTCGTTCCTCAATACCGTCAACACGGTGCTTGGCGGTGTCCTCGGTCTTCTGATCGCACTGACGCTTCTGTTTGTCGCGGCGTCGGCGATCAAATTTGTCGCAGGCTCAACAGCATGGTATACCAATTCGGTCATCGTCAAAGCCTTCGGCGACTCCAAGCTTTTGGAAGGCTTGAAATTCTTAAATATTCAAGAGCTTTTGCATCTGTAAAAAAGTAATCCATATAGGAAAGGCTCCGATGCGATTCGGAGAACGTAAAAACTCATGGTTCTGTGTTCACAATGCCATAAGCGTATGGCAGTTATTTTCGTAACAAAGGTAGAAAACGGCGAAAAGGTCACAAAGGGTCTTTGTCTCAAATGCGCCAAGGAGATGGGCGTTCCCGTGGATAATATCGTGGGGAACGTGATGAATCAGTTCGGTATCTCTCCCGAGCAAATGGAAAACGCCGAGGAGGAGCTGACGGCAATGATGGAGCAGTCGGCGGAAAATCTCCCCTCGGACTGCGACGACAATGAAGACGGCGGTGCACCCGCGATCGATCTCCCCAAGCTCTTCCGTGATATGAATCTGTTCGCGTCGGGGAAGGACGGCGCAAACGCACCGACACCAGCCGATCCGTCGTCCTCGAATCAAGATAAGAAGAAGGACAAAAAGAAGGCGCGCGAGGAGAAAAAGCTGAAGTTTTTGACCACCTACAGCCGCAATCTGACCCAATATGCGCGCGACGGAAAGCTGGATCGTATCGTAGGACGCGACAAGGAGCTTTCGCGCGTGATCCAGATTCTTTGCCGCAGACAAAAAAACAACCCCTGCCTGATCGGTGAGCCGGGGGTCGGTAAAACAGCCATCGCCGAAGCCCTTGCCATGCGCATTGCCGAGGGCAACGTGCCGTACAAGCTGCAGGGCAAGGAGATCTATCTC
>JAZRIE010000308.1:0-3890 GCA_045645105.1 Eubacteriales bacterium
ATTCTCGGCAAAGATATGCTCGATGACGTGCGTGATCGGCTCACGGTTGTTGACGAGCGGATACGCGCGACGGACGCTGTGAAAGATCGAAGCCGTCACATCCGAGGGCAATGTCAGCTTACCCGGCAGAATCGACCGACAAAATGGGTGGTCTGCCTGCGAGTAGAACGAAAGATAATAATAAGTCAGGGGGGTTGTGATCGAGCGACGCATCTCGGTATTCGCGGGAATATAGGCGATCTCGTTTTTTGAGAGTGTATACGGTTTTTTCCTGCCCTCCAACAGCACGGAGCAAGAGCCTTCCTCTACCATCATGATCATATCATAGCGGAGCTTCAGGACCGGAAACTTAAAAGCATCGGTTTTTTCGTAAAGGATGTTATTGATCAATTCTATCTGCATATCTCACCGTGTTTTCTTTGTCGTGTTTTATGGAAATTTTTCTTACCGTCTTTCTTTTTTGCCTGTGGGCGCGTGGACAAAATATGGCATCACTTTCCCGCCGTCAGACGGATCAAAAGCTTTTTGCTGTCGGGCTGCTCCTTTGCCTCGTGCGCGGCACGGTTACGCCGCACCTCACCGCACTTGGTGCATTGGTGAACGATCACAAAGCCCCGCCTCGTGTCGGGTTCCACGCGGATCGGTTCCATTTGCCCACCGCATGAGTTGGCGCGGTCACCTGGATTGACGTCCACGTGCAACGACCACAGACAAAACGGACAGTGATTGCGCGAGCTAAATCCAAGCGGAACCACCTCTTTGCCGCAGTGCGCACAGACAAAACCATTGTCATTTTTGGTAAAGCGTTTTTGCTCCATAGCCATGCCCCTCCACCTTCTGATCAAACCTTCTCGTCTATTTACGCGTCGAATGCAGCGGCTTTAAACTCACCCACCGCACGAGCGTAGCCCTCGGTATCGTAAAAATAACTCGTTCCGTGTCCCGCGTGCGGTACGGCAAGATAACTTTTTTGCGATGCGCACGCCTCGTAGATCTCGCGCGACATCGAGAACGGAACGAAATCGTCCTCCTCACCGTGCATGATCATGATCGGCACGCGTGCGTGTCTGACCGCCTCAACAGCACCGCCGTCGGCAAGCGAAAAGCCGCCGAACACACGTGCGCTCATACACACGAAGGGATAGCCGAGCCGGTCGGGGATCCCCATATCGCGGCAAACCTTTCGAATGATCGCCTCAGGCGACGTATATCCGCAATCCGCGGTAATTGCCTTGACGTTTTTGGGAAGCGGAAGCGCGGACGCCATCAGCACAGTCGCCGCACCCATCGAAACACCGCCCAAAAGGATCTGAACGTCGTCGCCAAACCGCTCGACGGCATAGTTGACCCAATCCAGACAGTCGTATTTTTCCTTGATACCAAAGGTGATCGTCCGTCCTTCAGAGTCTCCGTGCGCGCGTTGATCGACGATCAGCTGATTGAACCCGACGTCGCGCGCGATCTTCGCGCCTCCGCAGGCGTCACGCAGAGCGTTGCTCCGCCAACCGTGAAACAGGATCTCCAGACGGTTGTCATCGGTAATATGATAATACCGTCCCGTGAGCAACAGACCGTCACGAGAGCGGATACTGACGCACTCATACGGCTCCTTTACAAGCTTCTCGGCAAGTGCCACCATCGGCGCGTGCGCGGTTCGGTCCTTGATCTCGTTGACCGCAACGAGCGTATCGAGTCTTCGATGCTTTGGCGGATGGTAAAACGCCCTGCCGTAGCACCAGCGCAAAACTCCAAAAAACACGGCAGTGAGTGCCAAAACCGCACCGCCGGCAATCAAAAAAGGCATGCTCTATCCCCCTTCGCGGCTTCGGTTATCGGTAATAGACGTAATAAACGATGATGGTACGCTCGACACCGCCATGCTCCAGATCGGGGGCTGTGATCACCACGCCGTCCTTGGAAAGAAGCTCCCACGCCTGCATCTGCTCGATCTTGCACCGAAGGATCACGTCCGCCGACGCAAAGACCAAAAGCTCGTCGTCGCGAATGTTCAACCCGCCGTTGCGACCGATCACCTCGTCTACGTCGTTGATCTTCTCGGTCACGTACCGAATGTGATGGTTCGCCATCTGACGCGCCATCTCCCATCGGTACTGCTTACTGTTCGGATTTTTTGATTTTTTAGAAAATAGTTTGAACATGATTGTGTTTTTTCTTGGGGGAACTTTTTTGAAAAAAAGTTCCCCCAAACCCCTTCAAAAACCTTTAACTCGTTTTATGGATAGATAAGGGCGTTCATGCTCTGCCTCGCACGGGTATTGAGGGCATGAGTGGGAATGTTTGCGGACGGTTCCAAAGGTACTGCCGCTTAGTTTTCAGGGGCCGCCGAGACCCTGAAAACTCCAAAAATATTGTTTTGCCAAGGATCAACGCACTTTACGCAAAATACTCACAAACTTGTAGGGGCGACCATAGGTCGTCCGCGTTTAAAACCTCGCCGTTTTTACGCGGCGGTTATCCTTTATAGCGGACGCGCAATGCGCGCCCCTACAATCAAAAACATAATGGCGTGCGTTGATTGATTGTTTTGCTTTTACCGTTTATTCGCAGATCGTGCAGACATGCAAGCAAAGGTCCCTACAAAATGCCGGTTGCCATGGATATAATATTTTTGCAAAAGGTTATTCTCAAAAATGAACCTTGGTCACGGCGTCGCCGAGCAAGAAACGCTTTGCCATCTCATACTCCTCGCGCAATCGCGCGGCAATGGGAGAGGCGTGATCGAAATTCGGCATCCGCAGTGCGCGAAGCATTACGTTTTTCGGTGTCTCCTCGGGATCGATCAATTCGAGTGCCGAGACCGAATATCCCTGCGACTCGAGTCGCTTGAGACGCAAAGCGTCGGTCGCGGCGTCGCACAGCTTTTGTCGAAGCATGGAATGCTCCGCAATAAAGGAAAGCGTGGGACAGTACAGCGTATGGTTCATTTCGTGATGACAGCAGGGTGTGGAAAGGATCACGTCGGCGTTCCATTCCACCGCCTTTCCCAGCACGAGGTCGGTCGCCACGTCGCAGGCATGGAGCGAGATGACCAGATGCACCTTCCCACCCGCGTCATATTTTGAAACGTCTCCGCAGAGGAACTCCAAGCCGTCAAAGTGCAGTTTTTTTGCCACGTCGTTGCAATACGCCACCACGTCGGGCTTGAGATCCACGCCCGTCATACGGACACGTCTACCCAACACATTGGCAAAAAAGTGGTACGCCGCAAACGAAAGATAACTCTTTCCGCAACAAAGGTCGCAAATGCGAAGCTCGCCGTCGGGCGGCAGGCACGACACGCAGTCGCGTGTCAGCTCCAGAAAACGGTTGATCTGTCGGAACTTGGATTGCTTCTTGTCTCGCACGCGACCGTTCTCGTCGCTGACGTCCAACAGCCGCAAAAACGGCTCTTTTCCGTTGAGAATATAGCTTTTTTGTCGGTTGTTATCGGTGATCGTCGCGGTCTCGGTCGGCTCTGTCTGCAAGCTCTTACGCAGATTTTCACCGCCCAAAAGGACGGTATTGCCCGACTTGGAGCGACGCAGCTCGGCGCCGCCCGCCGTGGTGATGAGGTTGACCTGCCCGAACGCGCGGCAAAGCTCCGAGAGGCGTGCGACGTTTTCAACGTCGATATTTTCGTGCATCGCCTTGTTATCCCTGCGAAGCGTTTCGGCTTGCGCCATGACTCTGCCGCCAATACGGCGCAGCGTGATGACCGTGCGAGCCGTCTGTGCGTCATCGGGCTTGGAAAAGACGACCTTTTTCAGCACTTCCTTTGCCGCTGAAAGCGAGATCAGCTCGCCCATTTTGTCGGCAGGGTGCTTTTGCTCGTTGCCACTCATGTGTGACACTCCTTTTTGATTAGTTTTATCGTCTAAAACAACCCTTCC
>JAZRIE010000309.1:0-3116 GCA_045645105.1 Eubacteriales bacterium
CCGTCGGGCGGTGCGAGACGGTGTGCGTGGGCGAATATAACTCATCCTTGAGCTTCCGGTCGAAAGGGGCGTCACCCGAGTAGAATCGGACGGGTTCTCCCGTTATCGAGAGGCTGCGTTGGTTGACGTGGCGTGAGTGGGTGTATCTACACCAATCAGAGTGGTATCGCGGAGCAGGAATCTTCGTCTCTTTTATGCAAAACCTACTGTTTGCGTAAAAGGGATTTTTTGTTTTCTTTTGGATATCTTCAAGGCACAGTCGAGAGGAGCGAATGATGAAAAATTGCAACAAATACACAAGACAGTATTTTATGCCCGAGGGCAACAATATGGAGTGGATCTACAAGGATCACATTGAAAAAGCCCCCGTCTGGTGCAGTGTTGACCTGCGCGACGGTAATCAGGCACTCGTGATCCCCATGAGTCTTCAGGAAAAGCTGGACTTTTTCAAGGTGCTTTGCGGGCTTGGCTTTAAGGAGATCGAGATCGGCTTTCCCGCCGCGTCCGAGACCGAATATTTGTTCTGCCGCGCGCTGATCGAGCAGAACCTGATCCCCGACGACGTTACCATTCAGGTGCTGACGCAATCGAGAGAGCATATCATTGCCAAGACCTTTGAGGCGATCCGTGGGGCAAAGAATGCGATCGTACATCTTTACAACTCGACCTCGGTGGCACAGCGTGAGCAGGTATTTAAAAAGGAAAAGAAAGAGATCATCGAGATCGCGACCTTTGGTGCCAAGCTTTGTAAGAAATACCGCGAGGGTGCCGAGGGAAGGATCCAATTTGAATATTCCCCCGAGAGCTTTACGGGAACCGAGCCCGCGTTTGCGGCAGAGATCTGTAACGCGGTCCTCGACGTCTGGCAGCCCACGCCCGACGATAAGGTGATCATCAATCTGCCCGTGACCGTGTCGCACTCCATGCCGCACGTTTACGCGGGGCAGGTCGCATATATGTGTAAGCATCTGAAGGGACGCGAAAACCTGATCATTTCGCTCCATCCGCACAACGACCGCGGCTGTGCCGTTGCCGACAGCGAGATGGGACTTCTGGCAGGCGGAGACCGCATTGAGGGTACACTGTTCGGAAACGGTGAGCGCACGGGTAACGTGGATATTATTACGCTCGCACTCAATATGTATTCGCAGGGGATCGACCCCATGCTTGATTTTTCGGATCTTCCAACCGTCACGCGCGAATATGAGCGTGTCACGGGTATGCACGTTTACGAAAGACAGCCCTATAGCGGCAAGCTGGTGTTTGCGGCGTTCAGCGGTTCGCATCAGGACGCGATCGCCAAGGGCATGAAATGGCGCGAGGAGCGAGACGCCTGCTGGACGGTTCCGTATCTGCCGATCGACCCCTGCGACGTCGGTCGCGTGTACGAGGCAGACGTGATCCGTATCAACTCGCAGTCGGGCAAGGGCGGCATCGGATACATTCTTGAAACGCAATACAAGCATATCCTGCCTCCCAAGATGCGAGAGGTGTTTGGCTACCATATTAAAAATATTTCCGACCACGAGCATCGCGAGCTGAAGCCGCAGGAGGTCTACGATATTTTCGTGCGTGATTTCGTCAATCTTACAGATCCCCTGAGCCTTTCCAAGGTGACCTATCGCGAGAGTGACGCAGGGGTAGAGGCAACGGTCACGGTGCGGTATTTGGGGAACGAGCAGACCGTGGTTGCCACGGGGAACGGAAGTCTTGACGCCGTGAGCCGTGCCGTCAAGTCGATCATCGGCAAGCAATATGCGCTGGAGACCTACACCCAGCACGCGCTCGAGGAGACCTCCAGCTCGCACGCCGCGTCGTACGTCAGCATCACGCAGGACGGCGGCACCTATTGGGGCGCGGGCATTGACAGTGATATCGTGATGGCGTCGGTCAAGGCACTGATCAGCGCGGTCAATCATTTGCTGTCGTAAATTTTTGAAAAAGGAGAGAACGGTATGAAGCTTACAGGAGCGCAGATCTTGGTCAGAACACTGATCGAGCAGGGCGTGACCGATGTGTTCGGTTATCCCGGCGGTCAGGCGATCAATATCTATGACGCACTCTATCAATACAAGGACGAGATCAATCATTATCTCACCGCGCACGAGCAGGGCGCATCGCATGCGGCGGACGGCTACTCGCGCGCCACGGGTAAGGTCGGCGTTTGTATCGCCACCTCAGGCCCCGGTGCTACCAACCTCGTCACGGGCATTGCAACCGCGATGCTCGATTCGATCCCCATGGTCGCGATCACGGGCAACGTCCCCTGCGCGCTCATCGGAAAGGATAGCTTTCAGGAGATCGACATCACGGGAGTCACGCTTCCCATCACCAAGCACAATTTCTTCGTTCATCACGTCGAGGACCTTGCCGATATTATCCGCGAGGCGTTCCGCATTGCAAGATCGGGCAGACCGGGTCCCGTGCTGATCGATATTCCAAAGGACGTGCAGATCGCGACCTGCGACTATGAAAATAAACCGATCGCCGATAAGATCGCGTTGCCGATCGCTTCGCAGGATCAGATCGACGAAGCCATCGCGCTTCTCAACTCCGCCGAGCGTCCGTACATCTACATTGGCGGCGGCGCGGCAGGACTTGGACTTGGCGGCGAGATCGTGGAGCTTGCCGAGCGCATCGACGGATACGTAGGATGTAGCCTGATGGGGCTTTCGGCGATCAACAGCGACTGCGATCGCTTCCTCGGAATGCAGGGCATGCACGGTCATTACGCGTCCTCTATGGCGCAAAAGGAAGCCGACCTGATCTTTGCCATCGGCGTGCGCTTCAGCGACCGCGCCACGGGCAACGTCTCAAAGTACGCAAAGGGCTCGCGAATCATTCAGCTTGACCCCGATTTCTCGGAGATCAACAAAAACGTCAAGGTGGACGTTGGAATTATCGGGGACGTCACCGATTCCTTCCGCCGTATCGTCAAAGGGGCGGTCGAAAGAAAGCCCCCTGCGTGGGTGGAGACCGTGGAAGGACTTCGTGCCGACGAGGAGCGCTTTGAGCGGGAGGCGGCAGAGGCTTGCACAGCCCCCCTGACACCGCAACAAATATTTGAGATCATCAACGAAGACAAGCCCGCAGGAACGGTGATCACCACCGACGTG
>JAZRIE010000310.1:0-1742 GCA_045645105.1 Eubacteriales bacterium
AGTTGTCTTCCTAAGCCCGCTTGGCCTCCGACTTTAGGGAATTGCTCCCGCAAGTTTTCAGGGGACGCCGAGACCCTGAAAACTCCAAGTATGTTGTTTTGCCAAGGCATAACGCGCCTTGCTTGAAATTTTCTCAAACTCGTAGGGAAGGGGGTTCCCCTCCCGCCAACGAACGTTGATTGTTGGTTTTACCATGGAAAACAACCTTCGCTTTCGCGAAGCGAAAATATCACTTGTGCGAAGCACGAATATCACTGCGAAGCAATATCACTTGCCCGCAAGGGCAAACGTCACTGCGCGACCGTTACGGTCGCGCACTGAGAGTGTAGACCAAAGCAGTAACAATTGTCAAAATAACGAAAACAATCCTTCCGTCACGGCAAGCCGTGCCACCTCCCTTTACACAAGGGAGGCTTCAAAGTAACATTTGCCTTAAAAATGTAGTCATTTTACAGGCGGAACTAACCACAAGGCTCCCTTGTGTAAAGGGAGCTGTCACCGTAAGGTGACTGAGGGATTGTCATATTTGTAAAAATTGCTATTCGATGCTTCTTTTGTCTACAGTCTGACTGCGCGACCGTAACGGTCGCGCACTATTAGCACTCTCTTTCGATGTTTACAAAATATTAACAAGAAAATGAAAGAAAAGACTTGACAAACGGGCGAAAAAGTGGTAAATTTATAGCATGAATTAGCACTCGCACAAAAAGAGTGCTAAGTCGTCGTCAAAAAGCAAGGAAAAAAGGCGAAAAAAGGACGGAAAGGAGAATTTTTGGAATGATTTCCGAAAATCGCGGATTAAGCGAGCGCAAAAAGCAGATATTAAAGGCAATCGTGGACGCGCATATTGAGGGCGGCGGTCCCGTCGGTTCTAAATATATTCTCCAAAATCAGCAGCTCGGCTGTTCGTCTGCTACTATTCGCAACGAAATGGCAGAGCTTGAGGAAATGGGCTATCTGGAGCAGCCGCACACCTCGTCAGGTCGCGTGCCGAGCGAGCTTGGATATCGCTTTTACGTCGATTCTCTGATCGAGCGCTACGCCATGACCACGAACGAGATCGCACAGATCAACGACCTGCTCAAGGCAAAAATGGGAGAGCTTGATCAGATCCTTGAGGCGGCGTCGGGGTTGGCTTCCAACCTGACCAACTACACGGGAATTGCCATCAAGCCGCGCGTGCGTGCGGTCAGCATTTCCAAGTTTGAGACCATCTATCTTGAGCCGGACCACTTCATTTTGGTGGCGGTCACGTCCACGGGTGCGGTCAAGAGCCGACACGTGCGCGGCGATCACCTCGTCACGCAGGCGACCGTATCGCGTCTTGCAACGGCACTCAACCAAAACCTTGCGGGGCTGACGGCGGATCAAATCACGCTTCCGATTATTATGAAGACCGAAGCGCAGATGGGAGCCGACGCGGCGATCGTTGGCACGGTCATCAAGGTAGTGTACGGGCTTTTGAGCGAGCTGGACTCGGGCGAGATGCGCGTCAGCGGCATCGACAGACTGTTGCAGTATCCCGAATACAGTGACGTCGGTCAGCTTCAACAGCTTCTCGGAACGCTCGAAAAGAAAGAGGACTTCCTCGATCTCGTCTCACGCGCCGATAACGACGGCATCAACGTGCTGATCGGCTCGGAGAGTGAGGTCAAGGTCATGAATAATTCCGCGCTGGTCTTCAAGCCGATCGTCAAGGACGGCAGGACGGTGGGCGCGATCGGTATCATCGGACCTCGCCG
>JAZRIE010000311.1:0-1814 GCA_045645105.1 Eubacteriales bacterium
CTCGGGTATGACCACCGTAAAGAGATCCATTTATCCCGAAGGAAGATAAGAAACGATATGAGTAATTTACAGGAAGAAATCAAAAGAAGGCGAACCTTCGCCATCATCTCCCACCCTGACGCGGGTAAGACGACCTTGACGGAAAAGTTCTTGCTTTACGGCGGCGCCATTCAGACGGCGGGCTCGGTCAAGGGTAAGGCATCCGACCATCACGCGGTGTCGGACTGGATGGAGATCGAAAAAAAGAGAGGTATTTCCATTACCTCCTCCGTTATGCAGTTTGAATATGAGGGCTTTTGCATCAACATCCTTGATACGCCCGGACACCAAGACTTCTCCGAGGACACCTACCGCACCTTGATGGCGGCGGACTCGGCGGTCATGGTCATCGACGCGGCAAAGGGTATTGAGCCGCAGACGCGCAAGCTCTTTAAGGTCTGCGCCATGCGACACATTCCGATCTTCACCTTTATCAACAAGCTCGACCACGAGGCGCGCGATCCCTTCGATCTGCTCGATGAGCTGGAGAAGGAGTTTGGAATCGGCACCTATCCCATGAACTGGCCGATCGGCTGCGGCGTCAGCTTTAAGGGCGTGTACGACCGCGACGGACGCAAGATCCTGGCGTTTGGCGATTCCCACCGTGGACGCGACCGTCTTGCTTCGATCGATTGTGACATCAGCGACACGGCACGCATGGACGAGCTGATCGGCTCGTATGCGCGTGAGGAGCTTGCCGAGCAGGTGGAGCTGCTGGACGGCGCGTGCTTTGATTTCGACATTGAAGCCGTGCGTTGCGGAAAGCTTAGTCCCGTGTTCTTCGGTTCGGCGCTCAATAACTTCGGCGTGGAGTTCTTCCTTGAGCATTTTCTCAAAATGACCACGGCTCCTCTTGCGCGCAACGCGGGAGACGATACCGTCTCGCCCTTTGATGAGACCTTCTCGGCGTTCGTCTTCAAAATTCAGGCAAATATGAACAAGGCGCACCGTGACCGTATTGCCTTTATGCGTATCGTTTCGGGCAAATTTGAGTCGGATCGCGAGTACTTCCACGTGCAGGGCGGAAAGCCCCTTAAGCTCTCTCAGCCACAGCAGATGATGGCGCAGGAGCGTTCGATCATTCAGGAGGCTTATGCGGGCGACATCATCGGTGTCTTCGATCCGGGTATCTTTTCGATCGGCGACACGATCTGTGACAAATCGAAAAAATTACAGTTTGAGGGTATTCCTACCTTTGCTCCCGAGTGCTTTGCCATGGTCGAGCAGATCGACAGCATGAAGCGTAAGCAGTTTGCCAAGGGCATGAATCAGATCGCGCAAGAGGGTGCGATCCAGATCTTCATCGAGCCGGGCGGCGGTCTTGAGCGCGTGTACGTCGGCGTGGTGGGTATGCTTCAGTACGACGTGCTGGAGTCGCGCATGAAAAACGAGTACGGCGTGACCTACAAGCAATACGGTCAGCCCTATCAGTATATCCGCAGGATCTCCAACGGGGCAGACCCCAAAAGGCTGCATCTGTTTGACGTCAAGTGGGTGCAGGACTTCCGCGGCAACGATTTTCTGCTCTTTAACAGCGAGTGGCATATCCGTCATACGCTCGATAACAACGAGGGACTTGAGCTTGTGGAATTTGGCAATTAAAGGGGGAGAGACCGAATGAAAAAGAGAATTTTCAGTCTTTTCCTGCTTCTGTCGCTGCTCGTTACCTCGCTTTGCGGCTGTAGCGGCTTTGCTGACTACTATCCATACGGCGAGGGGAGCACGGCGGGGCTTGAAACCACCGTCGGAAGCGGCTCGCAGAAGTCGTCCTTCTC
>JAZRIE010000312.1:0-6326 GCA_045645105.1 Eubacteriales bacterium
TTCTTCAACCGCAAGGAGGTCAAGGACCACGGTGAGGGCGGTGTTTTCGTCGGCTACGTTCCTACGGCGGGCGAGGAGATCGTCATTATCGAGGACGTGATCACCGCAGGCACTGCGATCCGCGAGAGCATGGAAATCCTGTCGCATCTTGAGGGTACGCGCGTTGCCGCAACCTTTATTATGGTAGACCGTAAGGAAAAGGGACAGACCGAAAAGGGTGCGATGCAGGAGATCGAGGAGCAGTTTGGCTTCCCCGTCTATTCGGTCGTGGACGTATACGATATCATCGAGTATCTTGAGGAAGACGAAAAGAACGTTGAAAACGTTCAGCGCATCAAGAACTATCTGGCAGTCAACGGCGCAAGGTCGTAATCTGCGAAAGGGGGAGACGAAGCTATGAGAAGTGTAATTGATATTTTGGATCTTTCGGTCGAGGAGATCGACGGGCTGCTTGCAACCGCAAGCGATATAATTGCGCATCCCGAAAAATATGCCGAGGTATGCCGCGGCAAGAAGATCGCAACGCTGTTCTTTGAGCCGTCCACCAGAACGAGGCTGAGCTTTGAGTCGGCAATGCTCGAGCTTGGCGGTAGCGTGATCGGCTTTTCAGATGCAAATTCCTGCTCGGCGTCCAAGGGCGAGAGCGTAGCGGACACCTCAAAGGTCATCAGCTGTTACGCCGATATTATCGCCATGCGTCACCCCAAGGAGGGTGCGCCCTTCGTGTCGTCTCAAAATGCGTCGATCCCCGTGATCAACGCGGGCGACGGCGGACACTGTCACCCCACGCAGACGCTTGCCGACCTTTTGACCATCTACCGTGAAAAGGGAAGACTTGACGATCTGACCATCGGCTTTTGCGGTGACCTCAAGTTTGGTCGTACCGTTCACTCGCTGATCTCGGCACTCTCGCGCTACAAGAATATCAAGGTGGTTCTGATCTCGCCCGACGAATTGAAGCTGCCGAGCTACATCAAGAACGACGTGATCCTCAAGAACGGCATGGAGTACGTACAGACCACCGATCTGGAAAGCGTGATGCCCGAGCTTGATATTTTGTACATGACGCGCGTGCAGGGCGAGCGGTTTACCGACTGCGAGGAGTACCTGCGTCTGCGCGACAGCTATATTCTGACTCCCGAAAAGCTGAAAACGGCAAAGCCCGATATGTCGATCCTTCACCCCCTGCCTCGCGTCAACGAGATCAGCGTGAAGATCGACGACGATCCCCGCGCCTGCTACTTCAAGCAGGTCAGAAATGGAAAGTATATGCGTATGGCTTTGATCCTGAAGCTGCTCGAGGATGCAAAGAAGAACCCCGTTCGCGTTTGCCGCATTCCCAAGACCGACGACGTGGACTATCTGTTTGGCAAGGTGCGTTGCCGCAACGAGCGTTGTATCACCACCGTCGAGCAGGAGCTGGACCAGATCTTCAAGATCACCGACCGCGAAAAGGGCATCTGCCGTTGCATTTGGTGTGAGACCAAAGAGATCGTAAAGGAAGATCTTCTGAAGTAATTCATGATACGAGCGGTAATATTTGATCTGGACGGAACGGTAGCGGATACCGTATCGGCAATTCGCGAGGGGCTGAACCTGACGATGGAGCGGTATGGATATCCCACGCACGACGACTCTGCCGTGCGAAGCTTTCTTAACAACGGCGCGCGTGAGCTGATCCGCCGCGCGATCCCTGAGGAATATCGCTCTGACGAGGGGCACGTGTCGCGTGTGCTTGCCGATTACGATCGCGACTACGCGTCGGTCTATGATCACACCGACCGACCCTACGACGGTATGTGCGAGGTCGTCAGGGCTTTGCATGAAATGGGATTGCGCATCGCCGTGCTTTCCAATAAGCAGGATCTGTTCGTCAAGGGCTTGGCACAACAGCTTTTGCCGTGCGGGTGCGTTGACATGGCGCAGGGTGTTGTCAAGGGAAAGCCCACAAAGCCCGATCCCTATCTTACGCGTCTTGTCGCCGAGCAATTGGGCGTCTTACCCGACGAGTGCGTTGTGGTCGGAGATAGTGACGTGGACGTCCGCACCGCCAAAAATGCGGGCATGGCGCATATCGGTGTGTCGTGGGGCTACCGCGACGAAGCCTTTTTGCGGGAGCATGGGGCAGTACGTATTGCCGACACCCCCGCGCAGCTTTTGGAGATGATTCGAAATTTAGTGAATGAGAGAGGTGCTTGAAGCATGTTAAAAGTGGAACGTGACATTGTTATGAATCTCGAAAACGCCATTCGTGGCGCACGCAACCCCCTCAACAGTTGGGCACGTATGGACAGCTCCTACGATGCCGACGGAAACTATATTCTGGGTGAAAATGATCTTGATCTTGCGCGCCGTCTTGCACGCGCGGGGAGCGATCACCGAAAATATTTGCGCCAGATCTTTGTGTCGGTCGATATTACAGCCCCCCTTTATTGGTGGAAGGAATTTGATACCTACAAGGTAGGAACCGTAGCAAACTCCTGCTCCACCATGCACAAGATTCATGCCAAGGCGTTTGAACGCGAAGATTTTTCGCACGACCGTCTCGACGATGGCGGACTTGCGGCACTTGACGCCGTGATCGCGTATCTCGAGAGTGAGCGTCAAAAATTCATTGCAAACAAGGAGGACAAGCAGGCTTGGCACAATATGATCCAGATGCTTCCGTCCTCGTACAACCAAATGCGTACCGTAACGCTTAATTATGAGAATTTGATCAATATCTACTACGCGCGCCGCTACCACAAGCTTGCCGAGTGGCACACACTGTGCGATTGGATCTTGTCTCTGCCTTACGCGGCAGAGTTGATCTGCATCAAGGAATAAGGCACGAAAAAGAGAGGAAGTACGACATGTTTATCATCAAGCTTGCCGACGTTCGCATTCGCATCGACAACCGCTATTCATTCATTGAGCGTCAATGCCGTGCCTACGTGGTGGAGGGAGACGAATACGCCTTTTCGGTGGCAGTCACAAACGACGAGATCTCGGAGGAGCAAAATCACGGTGAATTTTCGGAGGGATACTGCGAAAGCATTTGCATGTACCGTCACATCTGTGAGATCCTGCCCTCGTATAACGTCTTTCTGATGCACTCCTCGGTGATCGAGGTGGACGGCTATGCCTACGCCTTTACCGCAAAGAGCGGCGTTGGAAAATCCACGCATACCGCGCTTTGGCTCAAGAATATTCCGAACGCGCGTGTCCTGAACGGTGACAAGCCCCTCTTTCGCTTGCAGAACGATGGCACGATGACCGTATACGGAACACCGTGGAACGGCAAGGAGAATTGGGGCGACAACATTTCCGCTCCCTTGGCGGCGGTCTGCTTTATCGAGCGCGGTGTCGAGAACAGTATCCGCCGTGCAGATGAAGAGGACGTGATCAACCGTCTGATGCATCAGCTTTACCTGCGAGGAAGCAGACAGTCGGTCACGCAACAGCTCATGCTGATGGACGCGCTTGTGCGCGCCGTGCCGTACTATGTTCTCGCCTGCAATATTTCCGACGAGGCGGCTCTCTTGGCGTACAATACGATGAAGAAGTAAGATTTTTGTCAGGGAACTTTTGAAAAAGTTCCCCGACACCCCTCAAAACTTTAACCGCATTTTAAGAGAGCTTAAATGGGTTTGTCTGTGCCTCTTTCGGTTGTTTAGGGCATAAAAGGGAAAGCTTGTACGCTTTCTCACGGATGCTCCCGACAGCCGACAGGGACCACCGAGACCCTGTCGGCTCCACGGGTTTGTTTTTGCATCGAACTACGCACAATGCTCAAAATTATTACAAACTCGTAGGGGCGGTTGCGCTTGCGTGTCCGGTCAGCCCGTTAATGGGAGTTCAAACATTTGTCGCGGACGTGCAATGCACGCCTCTACATTAAAAAAATGAATTAAGCAAGGAGATCATTATGCAGATCAATAAGGATTTTACAATTCAAAAGGTTGGATCGTCTTATGTGGCAGTACCCGTAGGCGAGACGAGTAAGCATTTTCACGGAATGGTACGTCTGAACGAGACGGGCGCGTTCCTTTGGAACAAGATGGCAGAGAAGGACTGCACCGAGGAGGAGCTGGTTGAGGCGATCCTTGAGGAGTACGAGATCGACCGCGAGACGGCTACGGCGGACGTTCACCGCATCGTAGAGCAGCTGCGCGAGAACCATATTTTCGCATGAGTGATTCGATCGAACGTCAGCTTGCGGAAGAGGGCTTTTACGTCAGCACGACGGTTGGGGTGAGTATGCGTCCGATGCTTCGCAATCGGCACGACCGCGTGATCATTCGTCCTGTGGGTGAGGAGAGACTGCAAAAGTACGATCTCCCCCTATACCGTCGCCCCGACGGAAAATGCGTTTTGCACCGTATCATCGGTGTGGAGGACGGCTATTATATCATTCGCGGCGACAACACCTACGAAAAGGAAAAGGTTCCCGACGAGTGGATCATTGGCGTGATGACCGAGTTTTATCGCGGCGACCGTCACGTGATGGCAGACGACAAGGGATACCGTCGCTATGCCGCATTTTGGCAGGGGATCTATCCCTTGCGCATGCCCTTTCACAAACTGCGTATCCTTGGCGGGCGCGTGAAGGGAAAGCTCTCTCCCAAAAAATAAGAAGCAAAAACGCCTGTACCCATTACAGATACAGGCGTTTTAAGGTAATACCGCACAAATTTGTGACGGCGCAATTGCACCATCAGAATTGTGCAGTATTGCCTTAATTGAAAAAACTCTATTTTTCAACAATTTCACAGTGCTCGATCGCATATTCAAGCAAGATATTTACAATATCGTTTCTTGAACGGTTTGATTCATTTGCTAAGTTGGTTAACTTTGCGGCAACTTCCTCTTTAATGCGAATAGAAAACGTTTTGTAGCCGTCTTCGCCCTGTAATTTGCGAATTGAAATCTTTTCATTCAATTTATATCACCTCTTTTTTTAATTATACCTTGACAAGAAGCATAATTATATGTTATAATTTATGTTAATTAAAAAACATGTTTATAACATATTAAAAGAGGTAAAAATGAAAGCTTTTCTAAACGCATGTAAAAAGAGACCGCTGGTTCTTTGGATTTTGCTGTTTTGCTGGATCGCTATTTCGGTTGCGTTGTGCGTAATTCTGTTGCGTGCATACGCGTCACCTATGGCTTTTGTCAGTTTTATATTTTTGTATCTGCCGATTATATAGCTTTTTCTTTACAGAAAATCGTTGATCGTATATGAAGTCGTTCAGATCATCTTTTCCAATTTGGCATTTGCAACCATCATTTGCTGGTACATGTGCTTGGAATTTCCATGGTGGATCTTTTGGGTGGCGGCGATAATTGATCTCTTGATCGCGGGATTGGTGTTTGCCTTGGAGATCGGAATGTTGAAAAAGAAATACCGCGACGGATCGTTGGAAGAATATCTCGAACGGATCGGTGCAAGGACATATATTCACCGAAAATGAAGCAAGGTAAATAGCCGTATCATATGGCTATTCCTTTTTTTATCTCCTTCCCATTCAACACCGCGGCGGTCAATTTTTCGCCTTGGTAGGTCAGCTTCAGCGAGAAAAACGGCTCGTCGGTGTCAAGCAGACGCAGAAAAATGCGGTCGCCCTCCCACAGCGTCAGGTCGTACAGCTTTTTCTTGTCGATCCATTCAAGGTCGCCCTCGTCGCAGTCGCGCAAATCTCCCGACCAATCAGTGCAGGTAAAAAGGTGCATATACTCACAGCCCCATTCGTCCGAGACGAAGGTCACAATGCCTCGGTAGCGATATTTTGTTACCGAAAGCCCCGTTTCCTCCAGCACCTCGCGGCGCATGCAGTCCTCGGGACTCTCTCCCGCCTCGAATTTTCCGCCCACGCCGATCCATTTGTCGTGGTTTTCGTCGTGCTCCTTTTTGGTGCGGTGGAGCATCAGGTAGCAACCGTCGCGCTCGGGGTAACAAAGTGTGGTCATTTTCATGTCGTTGTTCCTTTCGTGCGCACGAGATTACCGATTCTTGCGCTTGACGTTGGTCTTTTCGTTTTTGGAAGCAGACCTTGGAGTGCGCTTCGATGCTCCCGTTGCACCCGATTTTTTCACCCTGTTGCGCGAATTGCGTGAGTCAGACGCACCACGATCGGTACGTTTTTTGTCTTTTGGGGTGGCTTTTTGCGACGGCACGCGAGCGGTTGCGGGTCTTACAAGGCAATCCTTGCCAAGACCAATCAGGTCGGTCCTGCCCGCGCGCGTCAACGCCTCGCGAACGAGGTCGGCGTTTTGCGGACGGTTGAATTGCAACAGTGCGCGTTGCAACTGCTTTTCATGATAGTCGGTGGCAACGTAGACGG
>JAZRIE010000313.1:0-2087 GCA_045645105.1 Eubacteriales bacterium
TGGGGCAACGAGGGGGCGACCGACGACGCGCTTTGGGCGGCACTTGAAGCCGCACAAGCAAAGGATTTTATGCTCGAAAAGGAAGGCGGACTTGACGCGCCCGTATCGCAGGGCGGCAGAAACTTTTCGGGAGGACAGCGACAACGCCTGACCATTGCCCGCGCATTGGTACGTAAAGCCGAGATCCTGATCCTTGACGACAGCTCCTCGGCTCTCGACTATGCCACCGATGCCGCGCTTCGTGCGGCTCTGTGCAAGCTCCCCGAGCATCCCACCACCTTTATCATCTCGCAAAGAACCTCGTCGATCCGTCACGCCGACATCATCCTCGTGCTTGAGGAAGGGCGTCCCGTAGGCGTGGGCAAGCACGACGACCTGCTCCGCACCTGCGAGGTCTACCGCGAGATCCATGACTCGCAATTTCAAAAAGGGGGTGAGACGGTATGAAAAAGTCAAAAGCACGCGGCTTTGACGTAAAAACCATCCGCCGCATTCTGCACGACCTGAAGCACTACCGTTTCGCGCTCCTCGTTTCCCTGCTCCTTGCGGCGGCAAACGTGGCGTTGCTCCTGTACGTTCCGTTTTTGACGGGTCAGGCGATCGATATGATCATCGGTCGCGGAAGCGTCGATCTTGGCGGCGTCGGGCGCATCGCGGTGATCATCGGTGTCTGTACCCTTTTGGCGGCACTCTCGCAATGGCTGATGAACGTGATCAACAACCGCATCACCTACGGCATGGTCCGCAAGCTCCGCCGCGACGCGTTCGAAAAGCTCCAAAGACTTCCCATCTCCTATCTCGACAGCCATTCGGTGGGCGAGATCGTCAGCCGTATGATGACCGACGTGGATCAGTTCACCGACGGACTTCTGATGGGCTTTGCACAGTTCTTCACGGGAATTCTGACCATTCTCGGCACGCTCGTGATCATGCTCTGCATCCGACCGGGGATCGCTCTGGTGGTCGTTCTCGTCACGCCGCTCTCTCTGTTCGTGGCATCGTTTATCGCCAAGCGCACCTATTCGATGTTCCAAAAGCAATCCGAAACACGCGCCGAGCAGACCGCCATGATCGACGAATATATCGGCAATCACAAGGTGGTGGTCGCATTCGGTCGTGAGGATGAAGCGCAAGAGGAGTTTGACGAGATCAACGAACGCCTCGGAAGATGCGCCCTGCGCGCCACCTTCTTCTCGTCGCTCACCAACCCCACCACGCGATTTGTCAATAACCTCGTTTACGCGGGCGTGGCACTCACGGGTGCGCTCCTCGCGATCGGCGGCGGTGCGGTCTTTACCGTCGGTCAGCTTTCAGTCTTTCTCTCCTACGCAAATCAGTACACCAAGCCCTTTAACGAGATCTCGGGGGTTTTGACCGAGCTGCAAAACGCGCTTGCCTGCGCCGCCCGTCTCTTTGAGCTGATGGACGAGACCGAGGTCACGCCCGACGCGCCCGATGCTCGCGTGCTGACCGAAGTGGACGGCACCGTCTCTCTTGAAAACGTGGCGTTCTCCTACGTTCCCGACCGCGAGCTGATCCGCGACCTGAATCTGTCGGTCAGACAAGGTCAGCGCATCGCGATCGTAGGTCCTACGGGCTGTGGCAAGACTACGGTGATCAATCTTCTGATGCGCTTTTACGACGTTTGCGACGGCTCGATCAAGGTCAGCGGAACCGACGTGCGAGAGATCACGCGGTCTTCCCTGCGTCAAAATTGGGGCATGGTCCTGCAGGACACGTGGCTTCGAAACGCAAGCGTGCGCGAGAACATTTGTATGGGCAAGTCCGACGCCACCGACGAGGAAATGATCGCCGCCGCAAAAGCCGCGCATGCACACTCCTTTATCAAGCGGTTGCCAAACGGCTACGACACGGTGCTTGGCGAGAACGGCGGAACGCTCTCGCAGGGACAAAAGCAATTGCTTTGTATCGCACGCGTGATGCTGAGTCTTCCGCCCATGCTGATCCTTGACGAGGCGACCTCGTCGATCGACACGCGTATGGAGCTGAAGATCCAAGGCGCGTTTGCCGAGATGATGCGCGGACGCACCTCATTTATCGTGGCGCACCGACTTTCGACGATCGAG
>JAZRIE010000314.1:0-2838 GCA_045645105.1 Eubacteriales bacterium
TAACCGTCAGAAGCGTGTCGCCGCAACGGATATCCCCTGTGTCGCCGATCTGACCGCCGCCCTCACCGTAGAAGGGGGTGGTGTCAAGGATCACGGTGCAGTCGCCCTCGGATACTTCATTCACCGTCATATCATCGGTCAGAATCGCCAATACCTTTGCATCGGTCGCAAGCTTTTCATAACCCACAAACTCGGTAGCCGCAATATCTGCCAGGAGCGTTTTGGATGCGTTCGACCAACCGCTGATGTTTGCGCGGGCTTCACGAGCGCGAACCTTTTGCTCCTGCATCAGTGTGGCAAAACGGTCCTCGTCGATCTGCAGACCTGCTTCCTCGGCAAGCTCCCGCGTCAGATCGATGGGGAAGCCGAAGGTATCGTAGAGCTTAAAGACGTCCTCGCCCGAAAGCAGGTTGACATTCTTGGCCTTTGCATCCTCTACCATGGTGTTCAGGATCGCAAGACCTGCGTCGATAGTCGCGTCAAAGCGCTCCTCTTCCATGGAAATGACCTTGAGAATGTAATCTCTCTTTTCGGCAAGCTCGGGGTAAGCCTTGTCCGATTCGCCAATGGCGATCACGGCAAGCTCGGGCAGGAAGGAGCGGTTGATGCCAAGCAGCTTCCCGTGGCGGCAGGCGCGGCGCAGAATACGGCGCAGAACGTACCCGCGACCCTCGTTCGAGGGGATCACGCCGTCCGAGATCATAAAGGTTGCCGAACGGATGTGGTCGGTGACCACGCGGATCGAAATATCGTCCTTTTTGTCGTCGCCGTATTTCTTGCCCGCGATGGCACAAACGTTGTCGATGACCTTGTGGATCGAATCGACCTCAAACATATTGTCAACGCCCTGCATCACGCATGCAAGACGCTCGAGTCCCATACCCGTGTCGATGTTCTTTTGTGCAAGCTCGGTGTAAGTACCGTCGCCCATGTTATTGAATTGAGAGAATACGTTGTTCCAGATCTCCATGAAGCGGTCGCAGTCGCAGCCCGGCTTACAGTCGGGAGAGCCGCAGCCATACTTGATGCCGCGGTCAAAATAGATCTCGGAGCAGGGACCGCAAGGACCTGTGCCATGCTCCCAGAAGTTGTCGGCCTTGCCGAGACGCACCACGTGTGCGGGATCGACGCCAATCTTATTTACCCAAATTTCGTAGGCTTCCTCGTCTTCCTCGTAGATCGAGGGCCAGAGAAGCTCCTTCGGGATCTCGAGAGCTTCGGTCAGAAATTCCCAAGCCCACGGAATTGCCTCGTCCTTGAAGTAGTCGCCAAACGAGAAGTTGCCGAGCATTTCAAAGAAGGTGCCGTGACGCGCGGTGTGACCGACGCGCTCGAGGTCGGGCGTGCGGATGCACTTCTGGCAGGTGGTGACGCGGTTGCGCGGCGGAAGCTCCTCGCCCGTGAAGAATTTCTTCATCGGTGCCATGCCCGAGTTGATCAGGAGCAGGGATTTGTCGTTGATCGGAACGAGCGGAAAAGAGGGAAGACGCAGATGCCCCTTGGACTCAAAGAATGCCAAGTACTTTTCACGCAGGTCGTTGAGAGATGTCCATTTCATAGCAAAATATCCTTTCGGTTTGCGCATTTCTAAAATTAATACATATTAGTATAACATAAAAAAGGGAAACTGTCAATCTTTTTTTGTGGTTTTCAAGGCTTTAGAAATTTAAAAATGCGTTTAATTCTTTTTATGCTTTTTGTGAAGTGTTTGAATGCGTTTTCTTTTTGTCAACCGCTCCATATTTTTAAATCCGGATTGCTCAGAAGCGAAATCGATCAAACGCTTTCCTCGTTCATCGTACAAGATCAATGCTCCATTTTCGTACTCGCTAACCCGTTTCGTTTTTTTATATTTCACACGGTTCCACGCAATTTCCTTTTTGAAGATCCAAAGTTCTACTCGTATCATCTTGTTCTCGTCCACCGTACAACGGTAGGAGAGACTGTAAAGAAAGCAAAGCAAGAGAAGCGTTGATAAAACGTAAAGTACGATGGCAAATACTATGGCAACGTTGTCATCCCCTCCGATAAACTGAATAAATACGCCGATCAGTGCTATCAAAACGGTAAGCGCGGCAAAGGAAATTTTATATGCTTTTGAGTAACGAACGACAAAATTGCTTGTTTTAATATCGTTTTCGCATTCTCTTGCTTTTTCGCGCATGATTAATTCCCACAGTTCTGCGGCAGCTCTGCCTACACCGTGTACTCCCAATGCGACGGCACCCCCTTTTTTAACTTTTTGTTTTGTATAAACGCGTATCGTGCAATTTCATATTACACAACATTCGTGGAGCTTTCAGGGTCTCGGTGGCCCCTGAAAACTAGCGGGAGCAATTGCTTGATTCCACGCACAGCATGAAGGAATTTAGTAGATAACCTTTTTTGTGAAAGTTCTTGAAGGGTGTGGGAAACTTCTTTCAAGAAGTTTCCCCCGAAAAATTCTCCACGAAAAAACTTACTCCATATCACTCAACGCCGCACCGATGACCGTGCCGAATTGCGCGTTTTCGGGAATGATGAAGTGTACGCCAAAGGCATCGGCATGATCGACGAATACGCGTCGAATGGGAGCGATGTTGGTCAGGTTGCCGATCAGAACGATCTCCTTGATACCGTAGGTGCGCGCAGCAAACACGGCGAGCATCATAATGGTCTCGGCGACCATGTTGGAAATGCCGAGGGCGAGGTCTGCGGGAGTCGCAAGGTCGGAGACCTTTCCAAAGTTGGCGGCGGTCAGGTTGTCGTTAATGCCGTGGTAGCCGCGCTTGGGAGAGATATCCTTGATGCGCAGATCAACGTTGTCAAGGTCTCCGTCTGCGGCGAGCTGTTCGATAT
>JAZRIE010000315.1:0-2623 GCA_045645105.1 Eubacteriales bacterium
CAGGAGTTCGATTCTCCTCATCTCCACCAAAAAAGGAAGAGAGTCACGACGTGACTCTCTTCCTTTTTTGATGAATATTACGAATCGCGCTCTGCGAATTGCCGCCTGCGGCAATTTCGCCATAACGTGCGCTAACACCGAAGTAACGAATTTTGCTTTCTGCGCACGCGTGAGTTCAGATTCTCCTCATCTCCACCAGAAAACGAAGGGAGTCACATCGTGGCTTCCTTCGTTTTTTCGTTGAGCATGCCGAATCGTGCTCTGCGAATTGCCGTTCGCGGCAATTTCGCCATAGCGTGCGCCAACACTACGGTAACGTTTTTTTGCTCTCTGCGCGCGCTTGAGTTCAGATTCTCCTCATCTCCACCAAAAAACGAAGGGAGTCACATCGTGGCTTCCTTCGTTTTTTCGTTGAGTATGCCGGATCGCGTTCCGCTCTCCGACCTGCCATAAGTATAGTCGGATTGCGGTCATTTGTCTATCAAACGTCTATGCCATTTGCACAACTCACAATGCAAAATGGCTTTTACATCTGCTTTTTCAATTTGTCAAAACGCTCCATTACTCTGACGAGCTTCGGTCTATTATAGCGTTGAAGTATTATAAACACGAGGTCGATCATCATGGCTAAAACGGACGTTATGATAAATGCCACCGCACCGCCTAAAATCGGTATCAAGGCGATTGGCAGTAGGCTGAGCACCACTATGGCCTCGTGTACGATTTCCGCTTGACAAGTCGCGCCCACGATTTCCTTCACCGTTTTTTTACTTGTATCAAAGGTGTCAGGACTGTACGTTGGAATATATTTCTTCCACCTTCGTACGCGAAGCAGCTTGTACAGCTTGTTTTCAAAGCTTTTTTCACGAAACCATACACTTTTATGATTTGCCTTGTTGTTCATAATCAAATTCACAACCGCTCCAACCGCAAGCCTCATCGCGAAGTGATAAAAAGTAACGCCGATCGTAATTGTAACCACTTCTATAACATCGTTTTTTGTTACAACGAAAACTGCCAAGGATATTGCAAGCCCGATAAGCAGGAATACGGTTGTCAAAATCATTTTCTTTTTCAACGCTTCATTCCCTTTGACGAATACTTTTTCTTCTACGTTCAGCTTTTTGACAATTCAACGACGCCGATGCCGTCCTCGCCGATCCTGATCTTCGTTCCGTACGGCGCCGACATCTCGGCGTAACGTTCCAGAATTCCGTGGGCAGCGGAAATGCGCGGTGTCCCCTTACGGTAACGCGGCTCGTCAAAGCCCAGCTCGATCGGAAGCAGCTCCAGATGCGTCAGCTCACCATCCTCCATTTCAAAATATGGAACCACCGACTCAAGCATACGTCGGTCGGTCAAGAGACCCACAGTGTAGTTATGCGATCTCTTACGGTAGACCTCGCAAAGTGGATCGTCGGACGTCAGCCCATATTTTTCGTAAAAGTCCTCGGGTGAGAAGGTCAGATTTTCATTATGCAGCATGAAGTCACCGAGCGAGTAGAAAATGGGACGGTTCTTGTAGATCTCCAACGGACGCAGCAAATGCGGTCCATGTCCCAGCACGGCGTGCGCACCCATATCGATACAACGGTGCGCAAATTCGACTAAGAAGCCTGCGGGATTTTCCTTTGCGCTTCCCTCGTTCTCGTGGCAGTGAATGCTGACCAGAATATAATCCGCCTGCGCCTTTGCCTCGTAGATCGACTGCTCGAGACGCTTCATGTCGGCTTCAACAAGCGTGACGTGGTATTTATTTTCCTTTCCCGCAACGCAACGAAGATGCCAACCAAGATCCATACTGTCAAGTCTCTCATTCTTTGCCACATAGCCCTCGGCGCGCGAGATCGCGATCTCTGAATTGATACCGCTCTCCTCGGCAAGGGTATTGAGAAATTCAAGATTTTCCTGCGTAACCTCCATATAACGGTTGACACGCAAGGCATTCACGCCGGGACGTCCGGGAGTGCGTCGTGACTGCCTTCCTGCCATGGCGGCAATATTGGCAAAGGACGACGTCATAGAGATCAGAGCAACTCTGCCCGTGGGCGTCTCGAGATATGCGGGAGCTGATGCCTCGTCGAGGTTCATTCCCACACCCGTATGCACGAAATTTGACGCCTTCATCGCGTCAAGCGTTGCGATCAGACCGCCATATCCCCAGTCAAAGGTGTGATTGTTCGCAAAGCTTGTCATATTAAAGCCGTATTTCTCAATGATCTTCAAGGTCTTGATATCCGAATAGTGATGCGACCCGCCGTTGAACTGATTCCCCCAAATTCCATCACTGTAGATGATCGATTCGAAATTGAAAAAACGAGCGTCGCCCTTGCGAATGTAATCGCTCAGCGAGTCAAAGCCCTCGTACTCGGTAGAGATCAATCTCTGTATGAGAAGATCTCCCGCTGCCGTGAATTTCATCCTTGGTAACCTCATATTCCCTTGTTCCCTTTTTATCTGTATTTTACAGTATCAATATTTTAGGCAACACCGCACAAAAGAAACGGGTTGCGAAATTGAGATAAAAGTGGTATAATAAAGGCATGAACAAACAAATGAGTCTGTCGTTTTTGTACGACGAATTGAAAGAGGTAAAAACACACAAGAGAGAATTTTTGGAGCA
>JAZRIE010000316.1:0-6832 GCA_045645105.1 Eubacteriales bacterium
TACCACCTCTGACCCCAAAATCAAAATCCCCCCGACCGCGGCGCCATTTTGTTTCGGGGCAAAAATTATTTGCTCTCCTTGCTCTCGCACTGCTGATTTGCAATGCCGCAGCTGGTCTTGCAAGCGGACTGGCAAGAGGTCTGGCACTCACCGCAGCCGCCGTTCTTTGCGCTGTCGCAGAGATTACGGGTTTCGATGGTCTCGATATGTTTCATGATTCTGTACCTCCGTGAAGTATGATTTAATAGTATTATATCACTTTTAGTGCCCAAAGTCAATACTTTGGAAAAAATTATTTGTTTCGGATTTTCTTCTCGCCCCTGATTTTGTTTTTCCAATACAAATTGAGCAGTGTTCTTGTTTTTTTGGTTCTGGGAATTTCACCGCTTATAAAAAAGGGCTTCTTTTTAGCGGTTGGGTAAATTATGCGGTAATAGGGCAACGGCCCTTTGGAAAACCAGCTTCCGCCCGCTTCAATATATTTGACTAAATCCCAAGAAATTCGTTCTTTTGTCTTCCAAAAATATATTATGGTGATTTCGGTTTCGGAAAACATGATATAGATAGGCAGGAAGGACATGACGGTTATTACAAGGAGAAAAAACAGAAAAAAGAAAATTGCCCCTATGATTTCATTTGTTATGAGAGAGTACAAAAAAAGCAGAAATAAGGGAAGAGAAAAAAACAAAAATAAAATGAAATGAGAGTTTAACGCAATCTGCCTTTCTTTTTTCATCATGTAAAATGCCTTTCCTGAAATGTTTTCTTTATTATACTATATTTGCGATTGAATGTAAAGGGGTTAAATACATTTTTTGTTTTGTTATGCTTTTTTCTTTTATCCTATTGACAATCGATCAATTTTGTGATAAAATAACAATTGATATATAACAAATGATATATAAAGGAGAGAGCCTATGCCGCCAAAAGTAAGGATTACAAAAAAGAACATTATAGAGACGGCTCTTGATCTGTGTCGCAGGAATGGGGCTTCGTCGGTCAACGCGCGGAGCATTGCCGAGGCATTGGGCTGTTCCACACAGCCTATTTTCTCGAATTTTGCAACCATGGACGCCCTGCAAAACGCCTTGTTGGTTGCCGCATACGAGCATTATCTTGCTTTTTTGCAGAACGAAGCCGAAAGCGGAAAATATCCCCGATACAAGTCCTTCGGTATGGCATATATCCGCTTTGCCAAAGAGGAAAAAGCACTTTTTAAGCTGTTGTTCATGCGTGACAGAACAGGAGAGACCACTTCGTCGTCTCTCGATTTTGAGGCGTCCGTGCAAATGATCATGAAAGCCAACGGCGTGACCGAGGAAACGGCAAGGCTCATACACATGGAGATGTGGTCTTGCGTTCACGGTATCGGAACGATGCTTGCCACCTCGTTTTTTTCGCTTGAATGGGATCTGATCAGCGATATGCTCACCGACGTATATCAGGGCATATGCGCAAGACACTTATCAAAGGAGAACTGATATGAAGGCAATTCAAACAGAAGGTCTTACCAAATGCTACCGCGACGTCCTTGCCGTGGATCACCTGTCGCTATGTGTGGAGCAGGGCGAGTTGTTTTCGCTTCTTGGCGTCAACGGAGCGGGGAAGACCACGACGATCAAAATGCTTTCCTGCCTGACCGCGCCAACCGAGGGCGACGCCTATCTGCTTGGGAAAAGCATTTGCAAGGACAGCGCCGCCGTCAAGGAGCTGATCGCGGTATCACCGCAGGAGACCGCCGTTGCTCCCGGATTGAACGTGCGAGAAAATCTTGAGCTGATCTGCGGAGTTCACGGCTTTACAAAGGAGAAGCGAAACGCCAAAATCAAGGAGATCACAGAGCTTCTTGGACTTGGGGGCGTGATCGACCGACGCGCGGGCAAGCTTTCGGGCGGTTGGCAAAGGCGCGTCAGTATTGCAATGGCGCTGATCAGCGAGCCGAAGATCCTTTTTCTTGATGAACCGACATTGGGGCTTGACGTGATCGCGAGGAGCGAGCTTTGGGAAACGATCCGGTCTTTGAAAGGAAAGATCAGCATCGTTTTGACCACGCACTACATGGAAGAAGCCGAGGCACTTTCCGACCGTGTGGCGATCATGAGAGACGGAAAACTGATTCTCTGCGATACCGTTGATGGGATCAAGCGGACGGCTGGAACCGACAATTTTGAGCAAGCCTTTGTTCGCATTGTGAAAGGAGCGGAGAAATGAGAATGTTGATGTTTGCAAGCCGCAACACGAAAGAGCTTCTTCGTGATCCTCTGACGCTGTGCTTTGGCTTGGGATTTCCTCTTGTATTGATTTTGATGTTGAGCGCGATTCAGGCAAATATCCCCGTGAGCCTATTTGAAATACAGCATCTTGCACCCGGAATTACGGTGTTCGGACTTTCGTTTATGACGCTCTTTTCGGCAACGCTGATTGCCAAGGACAGAAGCAGCTCATTGCTTCAAAGATTATATACGACACCGCTGACACCGATCGATTTTATTCTCGGATATACTTTGCCGATCATTCCGTTTGCCGTAGCACAGAGTATCATTTGCTATCTTGTTGCCATTTTTCTCGGACTTGACGTTACGGTCAATATCCTGCTTGCCGTTCTTTTTATCATTCCCATTTCGTTTCTTTACATTGCGCTCGGGTTGCTGTTCGGCAGTGTTTTGACCGACAAGCAGGTTGGCGGTATCTGTGGCGGACTTCTGACCAATCTGTCTGCGTGGCTGTCGGGGACGTGGTTCGACCTTGCGCTTGTGGGCGGTGTCTTTCAAAAAATTGCATACGCGCTTCCGTTCGTCCATGCCGTTGAAATGGAGCGCGCCATTCTTGTGGGGGATTTTTCGGAGATTTTCCCACATCTGTGGTGGGTGTTGGGATATGCCGTCACCGCTCTGCTCGCCGCCGTGTTGCTCTTCCTGCGGCAAATGAAAAAATAAAAAATGGGTTATATACCTTATGTGCAATGGCTGAAAAGATAACGGGCACGCCTTGATAACGACGGTTGTACGTCAATTATCGGGGCGTGCCTGTATTTTTAAACCCCGCCGAGCCGTGTAATCGGGTCTTTCAGAACCCTGTCCTTCAGGGCGGTGTCCTCGTTGCGGCTTTACTGCTCCCAACGTCCTGTATACGGTCGAGACAAGTCAATCGATGCCGTATCAGGGAGGTCTGCAAACCACCGCGAAGTCAGACTCCTTTAATCGATTGTAGGTTCAATATCGCCGATTATCACGAGCTAAGCAGGATATAAGACCGCAGGGGTCTTGAATTCGGATTAGTTTTCTGCGTCGTAGTCGATCTCCTCGGAGAACATATCGTCGAATTGGTCGGCAACGTCGTCAAACTCGTCGTCGTCATCCACGGTTACGAGCGTATACTCGCCGTCCTCGTCCTTCTCGGCGCGCAGGATCACGTATTCGCAAAATCCGTCGTCGGCTTCCTGCGCCTTGTCGGCGGCATCGGCGGGGATCATTGCGTAGTAGAGATTTCCGTTGTACTCGGTGGTGCCGATCAGCTCAAACTCCACCTCGTTGCCTTCCTCGTCGGTCAGCGTAAAAAATTCGCGTTCGTTGTTATATTCAGCCATGTCAATCATTCCTTTTCTTATTCTTGTGTTATCTTAACAATATTGTACACGAAAAGTGACCGCTTGTCAAGTGTTTTTTTACGCTTCCCAAAATTTATGCGTCAAACTCCAGGATTTCAGACAAAATAGCATTGCTGACGTACATACCGCTCGGTGTGAACGCCCAACGGGTATCTGTTTTTTTGACAAATCCGCCTTCTGTGTAAGCGGCAAGACGCTTCCCGAAGGTGTCCTCGAAAGACGCCCCGAAGCGCGACGCAAATTCTCGTTCGTCTACGCCTTCGGTAAGCCGCATTCGAAGCATCACATACTCGTTCATGCGGTCACGAGGTGAGGGCGTTTCGGCATCGGCGCGAATATCTCTACCCTCAATATATGCATCAATATCACGCAAATTTCCAAAACGCACGCCATCAAAATCCGAATATGCCGCGGGACCGAAGCCGAGGTACGGCTCACAGCTCCAGTATTTCAGATTATGGCGCGACTCATACCCGTCTCGTGCAAAATTGCTGATCTCATATTGCGCGTAGCCTTGGCTTGCCAGATATGCGATGCCGTCAAAATACATCTGCCTTGCCGTGTCCTCGTCGGGAAGGATCAAGCGCGCGCCCATGCGACCGAATGGCGTTTCGTCCTCTACGGTCAGTCCGTAAGCCGAGATATGCTCGGGCGAGAGCTCGCACAACCGCTCCAAGGTTTGCAGATAGCTTTCGGTCGTTTGGCGCGGAATGCCTGACATGACGTCGGTACTGATATTGTCAAAGCCCGCGTCGCGTGCTTCCAGAAAGGTCTTTTCAAAGTCCGAAAAGGAGTGCAGGCGACCGAGTGCGCGCAATTCGGTGTCATGCGCGCTTTGCAGTCCGATGCTCAGGCGGTTGAAGCCGACGCGGTGCATCTGCGTGAACGTGTCGCACTCACCCGTGGCGGGATTGCATTCGGCAGTGATTTCGGCGTCGGGGGCGATACGATAGTGCGCGAAGACCGTTTCAAGAATTTTCACAAGCAGACGTGTGGGGAGAATCGTCGGCGTACCGCCGCCGAGGTAAATACTGTCCACCGTATACGCGGCGGCATCGGCGGCACGTGAGGAAAGGTCGCGGCAGAGTGCCGTGACGTAAGACTCCATACGGTCGGCGTCGGGACGCGGAAACGAGCAGAAATCGCAGTACAGACACTTACTGCGGCAAAAGGGGATATGAATATACAGTCCTAAATTCATAATTTTTTTGTCGGAAATCTTTTTGAAAAAAGGGTTCCGACACCTTTCAAAAGCTTTTCACAAAAGGAGATTCGTTTGATCGTTTTATCGTTACAGTAGCTACCGCCGAGCGTTACACCTTCTCTGCGAGAAGGCGGCACCGCTGAGAGCTTGCCCGCTCCACGGTGTTGTTTTGTTGGGATACATAATCATTATAGCATATTTTCAAGTTTTTGCCAAGAGCGAATTTCCAAATTTTTTGCGGTATTTTTGTGGCTCTGCCAAGAAAAACTACCTTTGAATTTGTAAGCGAGGTGAGAGTATGAATTTGGAGCTTGGCAACGATTACCGCGAAAACGTGCGGCGCATGGACGCGGTGCTTCGTGTGGACGAGAACTACGACCTGATCAAAAAAACGCTCTACGTTGGCAAGGACGAGATTACGTTGTATTATATCGACGGCTTTGTGGAAGGCGGCTCGATGAACAAGCTGATGATCTATTTCTTGTCCTTAAAGGGGTTAGGAACGCCCGACGGCGAGGGAGAGGACGCGGCGGCGCGGTATTTTGCCGAGCATCACTTGCCTTACGTGGAAGCCGACGTGACCGCCAACACCGATCTGATGATACAGATGGTGCTTTCGGGAACCTCGCTGATCCTTGGCGAGACCTTTGGCCGCTATGCGATCGTAGTCGATTCGCGCACCTATCCTGCGCGGACGGTGGGGGAGCCCGAAAGTGACCGTGTGATGCTGGGCGCGCGGGACGGCTTTGTGGAAACGCTGGTTTTCAATACCGCCCTGATCCGTCGTCGCGTGCGGGACACGGCACTGACCATGCAATACCTGACGATTGGACAGCGCAGTAAGACCGATGTGGTCATCTGTTATCTGAAGGGGCAGGCGGACGACGGATATGTGCAGTCACTTCAAAAAAAGCTACAAAAGATCGACACGGGGGCGTTGACAATGGGGCATGAGTCTCTTGCCGAGCTTTTGATCAAGGAGAGGTGGTACAATCCCTTTCCCAAGATCCGTTACACCGAGCGTCCCGACGTGGCGGCGGCACAGGTTCTGGAGGGGAGCGTGTTGATCCTGACCGATAACTCGCCCGAGGTCATGATCCTGCCGTCCACCATTTTTGATTTTATGCAGGAGACCAACGACTATTATTTCCCGCCCTTGACGGGCACGTATATCCGATTCGTGCGGCATCTGGTGTTCTGGGCAACGCTTTTTTTAGTCCCGATCTGGTTTTTGCTGACCAAGCACCCCGACCTGACACCGCCGTGGCTGACCTTTATTCTGCCCGAATCCACGGGAAAGATACCGATCTTCGTACAGTTGCTTCTCGTGGAATTTATGATCGACGGCTTGCGTCTGGCATCGATGAATACGCCCGATATGCTATCCAACTCGCTCTCGGTCGTGGGAGGCTTGATCCTCGGTGACTTTGCCGTGAGTATCGGGTGGCTGATCCCCGAGGTCATCGTGTATATGGCGTTCGTTTCGATCGCCAATTTCACGCAACGCTCCTATCAGCTTGGATACGCCTTTAAATTCTTGCGGATCGGTCTACTCATTGCGGTACAGATATTTGGCGCGATCGGTCTGCTCGTGGGATCGGCGGTGTCGGTGATCCTGCTTGCCACCAATAAGACCGTGAACGGAAAGCGCTCCTATCTATATCCGTTGGTGCCGTTTAACGGAAGGGCGTTGCTATCCTTGTTCGTTCGCGTGCGGAAGGATCGCTTTCCCGATTCCAAAGGAATCAGAAGATCATAAAAAGACGATATAAAGATCGGGGGATCTCGCCAGGAGATCCCCCGAAAAGGTTTTTGAATTATTCGTAGAGCTTGCCCATCTTGAGAAGTCTCTGATACTTTGCCTTGGCATTGGCGTCTGCCTTTGCAAAGAGATCCTCGGCTCTCTCGGGGAAGGACTGTACCAAACGAGCGTAGCGCGACTCGGACTTGATAAAGTCTACGTAGTTTGCGCTGGGCTCCTTGGAGTCGATGGTCAGCTTATTGCTTTCCAGCGTGGGATT
>JAZRIE010000317.1:0-2482 GCA_045645105.1 Eubacteriales bacterium
ACGTCCTCGTCCTGCTCGATATACTGTGCGATCTCGGCACGGAGACGGTCAAGCTCGGGAGCGAGGTCGTCTGCGGGACGGTAGGTGATCGGCGTCTCGTCGCCGATGATCTTTTTGACAAAGGCGGGATCGATCGGAACGGCGGTCTTTCCGTACTCACCGCGCACGATACCCTTAAACTCCTTGGTCACGAGCTTATAACGCTCGCCCATGATCACGTTGAACACTGCCTGCGTTCCTACGATCTGCGAGGAAGGCGTTACGAGCGGAGGGTAGCCCACGTCAGCACGGACGCGCGGAACCTCCTCCAGCACGTCGATCAGCTGATCCGACTTCCCTGCCTGCGCCAGCTGGCTCATCAGGTTGGAGAGCATACCGCCGGGTACTTGATACATCAGCGCGTTGACGTCCACCTTAAGTGCCTTGGGATTGAGCAGTCCGCTTGCAAGGTATTTTTCGCGCAGAGGCGTAAAATACTTGGTGACGGCATCAAGAGCCGAGAGGCTGATGCCCGTGTCGTACTCCGTCCCCTGCAGAGCGGCGACCATTGCCTCGGTAGGCGGCTGAGAGGTTCCCATTGCCATGGGTGAGATCGCGGTATCGATCACGTCCACGCCTGCCTCGACCGCCTTCATGAGCGTCATGGAAGCAAGACCCGAGGTGTAGTGCGTGTGAAGCTGCACGGGCAGCTTGACAGCCTCCTTGATGGTCTTGACGAGATCGTAGGCGTCGTAGGGCTTCAAGAGACCTGCCATGTCCTTGATACAGATCGAATTCGCGCCCATCTCCTCAAGCTGCTTAGCATACTTGGCATAGTATTCCAACGTGTAGACGGGACCCGTTGTATAGGAGAAAGCAGCTTGTACGTGTCCGCCCTCGCGACGCGTTGCGTCGATCGCCGTTTTGAGGTTTCGGGGATCGTTGAGCGCGTCGAAGATACGTAAAATGTCGATACCGTTGGCAATCGACTTTTGCACGAAGTAGGCGACCACGTCGTCGGAATAATGACGGTATCCAAGGATATTCTGTCCGCGGAACAGCATTTGCAGCTTGGTGTTTTTCACCTTTTCGCGGATCTTGCGCAGACGATCCCAAGGATCCTCGTTGAGGAAGCGCATGCAGCTGTCGAAGGTCGCACCGCCCCAAGCCTCGAGCGAGTGGTAGCCGATCTGATCGAGCGTTTCGAGGATCGGAAGCATCTCCTCTGTAGTCATACGCGTTGCGATCAGCGACTGATGCGAGTCACGCAACACGGTTTCGGTAATTTTTACTTTAGCCATTTGTCGTCACATTCCTTTCGTGATTACATAAAGTAGGCAAGCAGAACGCCTGCGGCTACGGCAGAGCCGATCACGCCTGCCACGTTGGGACCCATGGCGTGCATCAGAAGGAAGTTTGAGGGATCTGCCTTTTGTCCCTCCTTTTGCGAAACGCGCGCCGCCATCGGAACGGCGGAAACGCCGGCAGAGCCGATCAGGGGGTTGATCTTGCCTCCGCTGAGCTTACACATGATCTTTGCAGTCAAAAGTCCTCCGGTTGTCGAGATCATAAACGCCACAAGACCGAGAATGATAATCAAGCCCGTTTTGAGATTGAGGAAGTTTTCGGCAACCGCCGTTGCACCCACGCTCACACCGAGGAAGATGGTCACGGCATTCATCAGTCCGTTCTGCGAGGTCTTGGAAAGACGGTCGGTCACACCGCACACGTTCAAAAGGTTACCGAACATCAAGCAACCGATCAGCACGAGGGCGGACGGAACGATCAAGCCAACGACAAAGGTCACAAGGATCGGGAAAATGATCTTTTCGGCTTGGGAAACGGGACGCAGATCGGTCATTTTGATGGTGCGCTCCTTTTCGGTGGTCATCGCCTTCATCAAGGGGGGCTGGATCATGGGAATGAGCGCCATATAGGAATACGCCGCAATGGCGATCGCACCGAGCAGTGCGGGGGCAAGCGTTTTGGTCACGGTGATCGCCGTGGGACCGTCCGCGCCGCCAATGATACCGATCGACGCCGCTTCCCCTCCCGAAAACGCGCCCGAGAGGATCGCGCCCGAAAATGCCACGAACACACCAAGCTGTGCGCCCGCACCGATCAGAAAGCTCTTGGGGTTTGCGATCAGAGGTGTAAAGTCGGTCATCGCACCGATGCCGATAAAGATCAGGCAGGGATAGACACCCGTTTTGACGCCGATATACAGAAGGTCTAAAAGACCTCCGTGCTGAAAGATGTTGTTATAGTCAACGTATGCGTCGGTGATATACCCCGCCTCGTTGAAGGCGAAGTCATACCACGCGTCGTATTTTGCAAACTCGAGCAGATTCCCGCCCTGCCCCAGTCGGTCGACCTCGGTCACGTCGCAGAACCAGAACTCCGAATGGAACATCTCGCCGCCGGGGATGTTGGTGAGAAGCATACCGATAGCGATCGGTAACAGGAGCAGCGGCTCAAAGCCCTTTTTGATGGCAAGATAGAC
>JAZRIE010000318.1:0-1736 GCA_045645105.1 Eubacteriales bacterium
GGTCGAGGAAGCGCAGCTTTACGCAGACCGTCTTACGCGCGAAGCGGTAGAAGCCATTCGCAAATACCCCGACTCCGAGACGCTCTGTGCGCTTGCCGAATGGCTTGCGACAAGAAAGAAATAATGCTAATTCCAAATTAAATATTAAAATAGGATTATATAGTACTGCTGTATGTTTGAAAAACAATCCTTCCGTCATTTTCTTACGAAAATGCCACCTGCCCTTACACAGGGGAGGCTTCAAGGTAACATTTTCCTTGAATGATAGCCGTTTTACAAGCGGCAGTAATTTCAAGGCTCCCTTGTGCAAAGGGAGCTGGGCGCGAAGCGACCTGAGGGATTGTTCTTTTGCTAAAAATATCTACAATTTAATCGAGGATTAGTATAAGATGAGAATTGATGTCTATTTGACAGAGAAGGGCTTTGCCCCAAGCCGTCAGCGCGCGCGCGTGCTGATCGAAGGGGGAAAGGTGACGGTGGACGGCAGGACGGTCGTCAAGCCCTCGTTTTCCATCGAGGGGGAGGATCACGACGTCCGCGTGACCGACGATCTCCCATACGTTGGCAGAGGGGGACTGAAGCTCGAAGCGGCATTAGATGCTTTCGGCGTTTCGGTGTCGGGGTGTCACGCGCTTGACATCGGCGCGTCCACGGGTGGCTTTACCGACTGTCTTCTGCAACGCGGTGCTTCCTCGGTCTGTGCGGTGGACGCAGGTGCGGGGCAGTTGGCAAAAAAATTGATCGACGACAGCCGTGTGACGTCGCTTGAGCATACCAACGCACGCGAGCTGACCTTGGAGCAGATCGGCGGCGACGTCGTCGATCTGATTGTCATGGACGTTTCATTCATTTCGGCAACCTATATCCTGCCGCGCTTTCCGTCCCTTTTGCGAGAGGGCGGAGACGCGATCTGTCTGATCAAGCCGCAGTTCGAGGTGGGAAAAAGCCTGCTCGGTAAGGGTGGGATCGTCAGGTCGCCGCGCGCGCATCGCTATGCCGTCGATAGAGTTCTCGATGCGGGCAAGGCTTTGGGGCTTGTCCCCGTCGGGCTGATGGCATCTCCCATTGTGGGGGGCGACGGAAACCGCGAATTTTTGGTGCATTTTGTCAACGGTGACGGCACGCGTGCGCCGATGCCCGAAAAACGGGTGGCAGAGGTCACGGGAGAGGAGAACAAATGTTAAAGATCGGATTGATTACCAATTTTAATATCGGAGAGAAGGCAAACGCCGCCGCGAGGGTTGCGGATCGCCTTCTGCAAAACGATTGTCGGATCATGATCGCGGCGTTCAACCGCGACAAGCTGATCCGCATCCACCGTGACCGCAGTGAGTTTGAGTACGTTCCCATGGACACGGTCTACGCCGAAGCCGATATTCTGATCGTGCTGGGAGGCGACGGAACCATTCTCGAGGTGGCGCGCCGCGCCGCGCAGAGAGGAACGCCGATCCTGGGCATCAACCTCGGCAGACTCGGATACATGGCAGAGCTGGAGATGGGGGAGTTGGATCAGCTTGACCGTCTCTTTACGGAAGACTATGAGACCGAGGCGCGCTCGATGCTGCGCGTGGAGCTGCTTTCTGCGGGCGGCGAGCTGAAATCCTTCTGCTACGCGCTCAACGACGCGGTGATCTCCAACGGTTCGGTCTCGCGTATGATCGATCTGGAGCTTTCGGAGGGGGGCGTTCCCGTCACCACCTATCGCGCCGACGGTCTGATCATCGCAACCCCCACGG
>JAZRIE010000319.1:0-5064 GCA_045645105.1 Eubacteriales bacterium
CACTTTTTTGATTATAATTATAAGTAAATTATCCTTGAAAGAGAAAGGACGGGATCAAATGAGAGTCGTTGTAAAGGTTGGGACCTCAACGCTGGCGCACGCTACGGGATGCCTGAACATCCGTCGAGGAAAGACTGTGCCGCGTGCTGAGTGATTTGAAGAATAGCGGACACGAGGTCATTCTCGTCTCGTCGGGCGCGATCGGCATGGGCGTGGGTAAGCTTTCGCTCAGCGAGCGTCCTACCGACATTCCCACCAAACAAGCGGCGGCGGCAGTGGGACAGTGCGAGTTGATGTATACCTATGACAAGCTCTTTTTGGACTACCACCACACCGTGGCGCAGATCCTGCTCACGGGATCGGATTTCCGTCACGACGACCGCTATCACAATTTTCAAAACACCATGCGCCGTCTTTTGGAGCTGAAGGTCCTGCCGATCATCAATGAAAACGACACGATCGCCACCGAGGAGATCAAGGTGGGCGACAACGATACACTGTCGGCAATGGTTGCGGTCAGCATCGGTGCCGACCGTCTCGTTCTGCTTTCGGACATCGACGGACTCTATACTGCCGACCCTCGCAAGGACGCAACCGCCAGACTGATCCCCGAGGTCAAGGAAATGACCGACGAGATCCGCGCCTTAGGCGGCGGTGAGGGGTCATCTCTTGGAACGGGCGGTATGCGCACCAAGCTCCACGCGGCGGACATCTGCATGCAGGCAGGGTGCGAGATGGTGATCCTGAACGGAGAAGAACCGTCGCTCCTGTACGATCTGTTCGACGGAAAACAGGTTGGAACGAGGTTTGGCGCACGCGCATAGCGCGTTGCGCAATGAATTGCAACGCGTTGCACGAATTGACACTGCGTGTCATGAATTGCGGCAAGCCGCATGATTTGCCCTGCGGGCATGATATGTTGCAATTCAATTCATGGAGCGCAGAGCGCGAGAAATCATGGCGTAGCCAATTCATGACGCAACACGTCAAATCATCAATACCGTCCTACCTATCAATGCGATAAAAATTTTGAAGGGGTTGGGGGGCGCGGCGGCTTTGCCGCCGGCAACGTGGCTTGCCACGTTTAACTTTCTTTCAAAAAGTTCCCCCAAAAAGAAAACCAAAATATGACAACAACCGAAATTTTAAAGCAAGCCAAGGCATCGGCGCCTGCGCTTGCAATGCTGAATACGGAACAAAAGAATAGAGCACTGCTTGCCATGGCGGACGCGCTGGTTGCCGATAGCGTTGCCATTCTCGCGGCAAACGCCGAGGACATCGAGTCGGCGCGCGGAAGCGTGAGCGACGTCATGCTCGACCGCTTGCGTCTGACTGAGGAGCGCATCCTTGGTATGGCGCAGGGGATCCGCGAGGTGGTGGAGCTTGAAGACCCTGTGGGAGAGGTGATCGAGACAGTCACACGTCCCAATGGTCTGAGAATTGAAAAAACACGCGTGCCGATGGGCGTGGTGGGCATCATCTACGAAAGCCGCCCGAACGTTACGTCGGATGCCGCCGCACTGTCGCTCAAAAGCGGAAACGTTTGCGTCCTGCGCGGCGGAAAGGAAGCCTATCGCTCCTCGCACGCCATCGTGGCGGCACTTCGTCGGGGACTTGCGTCGGTCGGTCTTCCCGAAGCCTTTGTCAATATCCTTGAGGATACCACGAGGGCGGGCGCAAACGAGCTGATGACGGCGACCGAATACGTGGATCTTCTCATTCCGCGCGGCGGTGCGGGGCTGATCCGCGCCTGCGTGGAGAACGCCAAGGTGCCGTGCATCCAAACGGGAACCGGCATCTGCCATATCTATATCGACCGCGACGCCGACCTTGATATGGCGTTGAACATCATTGAGAATGCCAAGACCAGCCGTCCGTCGGTCTGCAACGCCGCCGAGGTCTGCCTGATCAGCCGCGCCGTGGCAAAGGACTTTTTACCGATGCTGAAAAAAAGCCTGACCGACGACAGATCGTCGCGCGGTCTTGTTCCCGTCGAGCTTCGTCTGGATACCGAGGCGCAAGCCGTGATCGACGGTGTAGCGGCAGGTGACGCCGATTTTGACACCGAATTTCTCGATTATATCATGGCGGTTGCCGTGGTTGAGGACGTTCACGAGGCGGTCGCGCACATCGCCAAGCACTCGACACACCACAGCGAGGCGATCGTGACCGAAAACGAGGAAGCCGCACACTATTTTACCGCCGCCGTGGACAGCTCTGCCGTCTACGTCAACGCGTCCACGCGCTTTACCGACGGCGGCGAGTTCGGGCTTGGGTGCGAGATCGGCATTTCCACGCAAAAGCTGCACGCGAGAGGTCCTATGGGACTATGCGAGCTGACGACCTATAAATACGTGGTTCGCGGCAACGGACAAACACGGTAAGAACACACGAAAAAGCCGCAACACACAAAAAGGAGAAACAAAATGAACACGTTTGGATTTATCGGATGCGGAAATATGGGCGGTGCGCTTGCGGGCGCGGTCGCCAAAGCGGTAGCGGGGGAGCAGATCGTCCTCTGCGACGCTTCTGCCGAAAAGGCGCAGGCACTTGCCAAAAGCCTCGGCGCGCGTGTAAAGAATGCAAAGGACGTGGCGACGGAATGCACCTATATTTTTCTCGGCGTCAAGCCGCAGGGCTTTGCGGCGCTGTTTGACGAGATCCGTCCGATCCTGCAGGCGCGCGAGGACGAGTTCGTGCTGGTCAGCATGGCGGCGGGCATCACGATCGGGGCGGTGGAGCAGTATGCGGGCAAGCCCTGCCGCGTGATCCGCATCATGCCCAACACCCCCGCCGCGGTGGGCGAGGGAATGATCCTTTACGATGCAAACGCATGGGTGAGCGACGATCATCTTGAGATCTTCCGCAACGCCCTTTCGGCGGCAGGGCGTCTTGACCGACTCGACGAGGAAAGGATCGACGCGGCAAGTGCGCTTTCGGGTTGCGGTCCCGCGTTCGTTTACCTATTTGCAGAAGCCTTGGCAGACGGCGCGGTGGAGTGTGGACTGTCGCGCGAAAAAGCCCTGCTTTACGCCTCGCAAACGCTTGCGGGCGCGGCAAAGCTGCTCTTGACGTCGGGCAAACACCCGGGCGAGCTAAAGGATGCGGTCTGTAGCCCCGGTGGGACGACGATCGCGGGCGTTCACGCACTTGAGGACGGCGCATTCCGCGCGTCGGTCATGAGTGCCGTTACCGCCGCCTACGAAAAGACGCTTAAGTTAAGGCAACACCGCACAAATCCGTGACGGCACACTTGCTTGCATAAAATCCGTCACACCGCACAAATTTCATTGGCAATAGGTCAACTATTGCCTGCTTCAATTTGGTTTGTTTGACGAATTTTCTGACGGCGCAATTGCACCATCAGAATTGTGCGGTATTGCCTTAAAAAAATAGATCAATCAAAAAAGGACAAGGACGTTTTGGCGTGATACTCCAAGCGGAGTATCACGCCAAAGTTCTATTCGCCTCTCGGCGAGTTCTATTGCTTCGCAGTGATATTCGGCTTACGCCGAGTGATATTTGCTACGCAAGTTATGGGCGAATAGAGATTGCTTACCCCTCGTAATCCTGCAAAAACGTGAGCACGTCCTTCCAATCCTCGGCGGGAATTCCGTTGAGGAGCCGTTGGCGATCCTCTTGTGGGAGAAGATCGATCCGCACGTTGGTCAGACGGACGAGATAGCCGTCGCTCGTATAAACGCCGATCACACCGCCCGCGTTGCGCAGAACAAAGGAGACGGAAGGGGCGGTTTCTTCGTCGGGGGTTGAGACGGTGGGGAGCGAGTTGGTCTCGTCCTCTTCCTTTTGAAGCACCTTTACACATTCACGCAGGTCGTCGGCAAGCGATTCTGCCTTTTTTTGCGTGGCGTCGTTTTCCTTGACGGCAGTCCTGAGCACCGTCAGCGCGGTGATCGAGAGCGTCAGGCAGACTGCCAAGAGCAATCCGCAGATCGCCGTGAAGATCTTTGAAATATCCATTCTTTTGCACCTCTCACAAATTTTTGCATATCGGGTAATGATAGCATATCCGCAGATCTGCAATATATACGTCAAAACGTGAAATACTGTTAGAAAGACAATGCGGACAAAACAGGAGGATGGCAAAATGCGAAACGGGGAAAAAAGATTTGGGCGTGCGATATGGATCGTGATCACGGTGTTTTTTGCGCTCCTTTGCGTTGCAATGCTCCTCGGCGGGACGCTTTTGCGCAAAAGCTTTGAAAGCCAATTGCCGACCGACTTCTTTCGACTGACGGTCAAGGGCGAGTCGCCCAAGTTCTTTGCCTATCGGTTTGAGGATCGCGCCAACCGTGTGGGCAAGGCAGAGGAGGTCACGTCAGAGGGCTTTGCGCAAAAGGAGACGTCTTACGTTGCGTATCCCGAGATCCCACAGCACCTGATCGATGCCTTCGTGGCAATCGAGGACAAACGCTTTTTTGAGCATAACGGAGTCGATTGGCTTCGCACGGTAGCCGCGAGCCTGAACCACGTGCTTCGCTCGGAGCATCGGTTCGGAGCGTCCACCATCACGCAACAGGTGATCAAAAACGTGACGGGACACAACGAGGTCACGCTTTCGCGCAAGCTTCAGGAGATCCTTTGGGCATTGGATCTTGAAAGAAGCATGGACAAGACCGAGATCCTTGAGATGTATCTCAACGTCATTTCTTTTTCGGACAACTGCATTGGCGTTGGAGACGCGGCGCGTCACTATTTTTCAAAAGCTCCCGCTGAATTGACGGTTGCCGAGGCGGCTTCGATCGCGGCGATCACAAACAGCCCTTCCTATTATAACCCGATCCGCAATCCGCAAAACAATCTTGCGCGACGAGATCTCATTTTGTCGGAAATGCACGCGCAGGGCTATCTTTCTGCCGAGGAATACGCGCGCGCCGTGAGCGAGCCGCTCGCGCTTTCGGTGACCGACGGAACGCATAGTGGCGAGGGGATCAATTCGTGGTATGTGGATATGGTGATCGAGGACGTGATCGGTGACCTGATGACCGAATACGATCTTTCAAGAAGCGCGGCGTCGGGGCTGGTCTACTCGGGGGGACTGCG
>JAZRIE010000320.1:0-7661 GCA_045645105.1 Eubacteriales bacterium
AAGCGCGCTAAGGCGGTCAACTTCGGAATTCTTTACGGCATCGGCGCGTTCTCACTTTCGGACGATCTCGGCGTGTCTCGCGCGCAGGCGCAGGAATTTATCGACCGCTACCTTGAGAGCTATCCGTCGATCGATCTATACCTGAAAAACGTGATCAAGGAGGGCTATGAAAAGGGCTACGTGACCACACTGTTCGGTCGCCGCCGCTATATCCCCGAGCTTGCGGGAACCAATAAGATGCAACAGAAATTCGGAGAGCGCGTGGCAATGAATAGCCCTATTCAGGGAACTGCCGCCGACGTGATCAAGCTGGCGATGGTACGCGTAGACCGCATGCTGAAGGAGAGCGGCATCGACGCGCGCCTGATCCTGCAGGTACACGACGAGCTGTTGATCGAGTCGCATCGCTCCTGCGCGGAGCAGGCAAAGGAGATCCTGCGTGAGGCGATGGAGGGCGCGGTCAGCTATTCCGTCCCGCTTGACGTGGATATCCATATCGGAAGCTCGTGGTATGAGGCAAAATAAATAACGAACCAAAAAAACGCTTTTACAGCCGAAGGGTGGATGTAAAAGCGTTTTTGTGATGAACGTATTCAGGAAAAGTCTATAAGAGGTTGCATTTTGCCCTCAAATTTTTGTATTCGGTATCGAATACTACATAGTCAACGTCTTTCAGATGGGTAAGGGTATAAAGTGCAAAGCTGTCGAATTTTTCGCTGTCACACAGAAAAACGCTCTGTTTGGCATTTTGGAGCATTAGCGCGCGCAAATAGTTTTCTTCTGCGGCATAGTCCGAGATCACGCCGTTTGCGTCCACACATTGAGAGGAAAAAAAGAGTAGATCGGGGCGCAGAGTGGCAACGCTTCGGTAGGCGTCTTCTCCCGACAGCACGGGAGAGGCGTTTATCGATCTGCCGCCGATACAGTGCGTATTGATCCCATGTTCGATAGCACGAAGGGCGGTGAGCATATTGTTGGTAAATAGGGTGATCTCGCGGTGCTCTGCCACGTAAGGAATCAGAAAAGCGGCTGTGCTGGAGCCGTCCAGCATAATGATCTGCCCATCGGCAAGAAGTGACGATGCTTTTTTGGCGATCTTTCGTTTTTCTGTGGCGTTTTTTGTCATGCGGATGTTGAGAGACAGAACGCGATCTGCCGATTCAGCTGAGGAAACACCGCCGTGTGAGCGGCGCACCAATCCTTGGCTTTGTAGCTCTGCAAGGTCGCGTCGGATGCTTGATTCTGAAATGAACGTTGCCTGTGAAAGTGCTTTAACAGTCATGTAGGTTTCTTTTTTCAGTAGCTCCAGAATGGTATTTTGTCTTCCTGAAATGCTCATATCGTTCTCCTTTTTGCGTATATCGAATATATCCTTGCGCATTTGCCTATTTACACGCCGTTTATTGCACAAAAACGGTCGTTGTGGTATAATTGTATCACGAAAAAGAGGATTTGTCAAGAAAGGAATGGGATTGCTATGTTAGAGGAACTGAAAGAAAGCGTATTTGATGCGAATCTGCAATTGGTGAAGAACGGACTTGTCACACTGACGTGGGGAAACGTGTCGGGGATCGACCGTGAGAAGGGCTTGATCGTGATCAAGCCGTCGGGACTTCCTTACGAGCGCATGACCGCCAATGATATGGTCGTGGTCGATATGGACGGCAACCGTGTGGAGGGGGCGTGGAACCCCTCGTCGGATCTTCCCACGCATATCGCGCTCTACCGCGCGTTTTCGCAGATCGGCGCCGTGGTACATACCCACTCGCGCTGGGCAACGATCTTTGCACAATGCGGACGCGGGATCCCCGCACTGGGAACGACGCACGCCGATACCTTCTACGGAGAGGTGCCTTGTACGCGCCCCATGACGCCCGACGAGATTGCGGGGGAATACGAGGCGGAAACGGGAAACGTGATCGTTGAGACCTTCAGGGAACGCTCGTCGGACGAGGTCCCTGCCGCGCTCGTTTATTCGCACGGACCGTTTGCATGGGGCAAAAACGCACAAAAGGCGGTGGAGAATGCGATCGTTCTCGAGGAGGTAGCCATGATGGCGTGGCATACGCAAATGATGGCTCCCGAAATGACGCTTCAGCAGGAGCTTGCCGACAAGCATTACTTCCGTAAGCACGGCGCAGGAGCCTATTACGGTCAAAGAAAGAAGATCTGACTGTGATCATTGATGCAAAGCAGTATGGCGGAGATTGCAGCTGTGGGCGAACGCACGCGATTTCCACAGAGCTTTGTGTAATTGAATCCGGATGTCTTGCGCGTATTGACGATTATCGAAAGCAATATGGGCTTGACGGATTTTGTACCGCCGTGTATGATGAAAATACCTATTATGCCGAGGGGCTTGTGCGTCCGCACGCAGAATTTGAGGTGATTCTCGATGCCGAGGACCTGCACGCCAATGAGCATGGCGTCCAGATGCTGTGGGATAAAATGCCCGAGCAGACCAAGGTTCTGATCGCCGTCGGAACGGGAACGATCCACGATATTACGCGCTACTGTGCTTATAAAAAAGGCATTGACTTCGTTTCCTGTCCCACGGCGGCAAGCGTGGACGGCTTTTGCTCGTCGGTTGCGGCAATGACCTGGGAGGGCGCGAAAAAAACACTGACGGCGATCTCCCCAAAGATCGTATTGGCTGACCTTGACGTCATTTCCAAAGCCCCGATCAATCTTGCAAGATCAGGCTTTGGCGATATCATTGGAAAATATATCGCACTTGCCGATTGGCAAATTGCGAACACACTCACGGGTGAGTTTTTCTGCCGGCGTATCTACGACATTATGATGGACGCTATAAACGTTGTGCGCGAGACCTCGCTCGGTATTGTAAGCGGTGACGTTGCAGCCTATGAGAAGCTGACCTACGGACTTTTGATGTCAGGAATTGCCATGCAGATGCTTGGAAATTCACGTCCCGCGTCGGGCGCGGAGCATCACGTCTCGCACCTGCTCGAAATGGCACCCGACGGGCTTGGTGTGTCGTCGGATGCGCTTCACGGAGAAAAGGTAGGAGTTGCCACGCTTCTCGTGTCTGACGAATATCATAGGCTCGCGAAGCTTGACCGTGACGCGTGGGGGGATTATCCCGTCGCAGACGAGGATACCGTGCGAAGAATTTTTGGCGAGAGACTGTATCGCCAAGTGATCGACGAAAACAAAAAAGATGTCGCAGAGGGAATCACGTCTGAGCTTATCGGGGAGAATTGGGATCGCATTCGCGCAATTATTGCATTGATCCCAAGAGCGGAGGAGCTGGTGAGGCTGTATGATAGGATCGACGTGAAGACTACGCTTGCAGAGATTGGTGTAGATGAGGACAAGGCGGAGATGCTGCTCGAAGCGTCGCCGCTCGCTCGAAACCGTTTGACGTTGATGCGCCTGCGCAGGGGGTTATTGAGACTCCGATGACCCGCAAACGATAGCAAAAAAAGGACTACGGTAGCATGAACTGCCGTAGCCTTTTTTAATTTATCTGAATTTGGCGGCTGACGATGACCGTTTGTCAAGCCGCGAAAGCGAGCGGAAGGTCAAGGGCCAAAGGATACCGCCAACGATCACGATCAGAAAATAGCGGATCATGCGAGACCAGCTGTCGGCGTCAAGGATCGCGTCGAGAGGGAAGCGGAGAAGCTCCTTCGTGGCTAACACCAAGGCAATGCCGCCAACCGTCTTGATGATCTGTACCCACCAGACGGCGCGTGTCTCGAATTTCAGCCAACGAACGTCCGCCGTGTAGACCAACGGAAGACCGAGAATACACCCCATCAGCGTAAAGCCGTTTTTGCGTGCCGACTCCAGATTGTGCAGGTTTTCGGGCAGATAAGCGCTTTCAGGAAACTCGAAAAAGCAGATGAAGCAGAGATAGGCGATCATCAGGACGGTAAGCGAGAGGAAAATTCCGTACATGATCCTCGGATCTCGGTCTGCCTTTTGAAAGAGTGGATAGCCCACGAAAATTATGAGGGTAGCAAGGGCAAGGGAGACTCCAACGTCCATGGGCGTGTGTACGCCGAGATACATACGCGAGAGCGGAACGAGCACGCAGAGCGCGATCATCGAGATCCGCAACGCACGATTCGAATTGGCACGGGCGATACCGCCAAAAAGGCCAACCGAGGTCTGCGTATGTCCGCTTGGGAAGGAGTATCCCGATGCCGCCTCGCGTGCCGATTCAACGATCGTAAAGGAGGGATCCTTTATCCACGGGCGCGGGACGCGAAACGCCATTTTGAGAAATTGGTTCAGTACCGTCCCCAAAAAGCCGACGCAGAGCAGGTAGTAGCCCTGTTTTTTACTGAAGCACCAAAAGATGATCAAGCCCACCGCCATAAACACGGTCTCCTCGCCGCAGAGTGTGATCACCGAGAAAAGAGCGTCGAGAACGGGATTTCGAAGACCCTCTAAAAAATAAAGAAAAGACATAACGGGTTCTCCTCATTTCATATTGATACCCCTATTATATCATGCCAAAACCGTTTTTGCAACCGTTTTTTGAAGGAAAGGCGACGGGGAAAAGAAAAAGGGTCCATTCGACCGCATGGCGGTCGGACGGATCCTTTTGTGTTTGGTCTCAGCTTTCGAGCTGTCTGCCGAGAAAGCCTGCGGCGGTGAGGATCAGCTTGCTTTCAACCTCACCCGCAGGGATCTCGCGGCGTGCTTCGCGCTCACCGTCGGTCACCGACGCCACGCAGCCCACAATGTCGCCCTCGCTGATGATCGGCATGGCACAGCTGACAAAATGCGAGCCGCCCTCTGCCAGAACGGGGATCCTTGCGCCGTCGTCCTTGTAAAAATAAAGGGAACGGCTCTCGATCACCTGCTCCAGCTCGTCCGAGAGCTTCTTGTCGGTGTAGTCCTTGCGGGGCACGCCTGCGCAGGCAATGACGGCATCGCGGTCACAGATCACCACCGAGAGGGAGCAGGTCTTGTGGAGCGTTTCGGCGTATTGCGAGGCAAACGACGCAAGCTCGCCGATCGGGGAGTATTTTTTAAAAATGACCTCGCCCTCGCGGTCTGTATAGATTTCAAGGGGGTCGCCCACACTGATAATATTGACACGAAAAACCTTGTCACTCCTGTTATTGGAGTGTTGGACTGCCTCGATTTCATAAGAATCGTCGGCTTTTTCGATATTTTCCGTGTCCTGATCAAAATTTACGGCTTCCTCGCTCTCGTCATGCTTCAGGTGCTCGATCGTTCCCGTGCGCAAAAGCTCGTCAATATCCGCTTTCAGCTTAATTTCGATGTGATCCTCAAACACCACGATCTGATTGATGATCAGGTGAATGTCGTTCTTGTCAAGATGATCCTTTTCGAGAATGTCGTTGAAAACGTCGATCACGGTCTTGGCAACACGGTTGACGCGAACGATCGTGTTGGTTGTGTTTGCCACCATTTCCAGTTGATTTTGCAAGCCTTCGATGCGGTTTCGGGCGCTGTCGATCTCCATATCGTAGGATTCAACCATAATGGAATCCTCACCCGATCTCGCAAGCTCACGGGCTCTTTGCTTTACCAAGGAACGAAGCACTTCGCGTTCTTCTTCGATCTCCGCCAAAAGCGTTTCGGCGGCTTCCTTTCCGTTTTCGGTGCGCTGGTCTTCGTTTTTGATCGCATCCTTCAAAACATCAATCATGGAAGCGGAATGATCACGAACCTTTCGGATATATTCCTTCAGCACTTCGTCAAGAAGATCTACTCTGACAGCATGCGTTGTGCATCCCTTCAGTCCTCGTCTGTGATAGGTTCCGCAAATATACGCATCTGCAAGTCCTGAACGGTTTCTCGCAAACATCGGAGAGCCGCAATCACCGCAGAACAAAAATCCGGAATAGTTGTTCTCATTTTTCTTTACCCCGCGATAATGATTCTTGCTCCTTCGCGCCAATTGCTCCTTGGCGATCATGAAGGTGCGAGCATCCACGATAGGCGTGTGATGATTTTCAAAAACGATCTGCTGGCTTTCGTGAACGGGCACGTCGGGGCCGTTGATACGCTGACGCTGATATTTCTTGGAACGGAGCGTACCGATATAGAAATCGTTGCAAAGTATTTCCGATACTGTGATAATGCTCCATTCCTCACGAACCTTGGCACGGTAATCATCCCCCGCAGCTTCCTTACGCGCTTTTTCACACATCCTTGCCGTTGGGATTTTCTTTTCGGTCAGATAATTGGCGATTTTCTTGTACCCCCAGCCGCTTATGTAGAGGCGGAAGATCTCGCGAACCACCTCGGCGGCGGGCTCGTCAACCTCAAAGATCATCTTCTTGGTGTTCTTCATCACATACCCGTAAGGCACCGAGCAGATCCATTCACCCTTCTTTTGACGGTTTGCGATGACGGCCGATACCTTTTTGCTGGCATCGGTTACGGGCATTTCATTCACGAAAAAGTAAAGCTTGATCTGCAACCAGTCGTCCGTCTTGCCCGTCTCATAGTCGATCGATTCGCCAATCGAAATGATGCGAAGGTTATTTTCAACAAGATCCTCAAACTCGGCAAGTCCCTTGCCCGTGCGTCTTGAAAAACGGCTCAGATCCTTGATGATTAAAATATCATACTCACCGCACATCAGCTTTGGACGAAGCTCGTAATAATAACACGGACGCTGCTCAAAGGTGTAGCCCGATTTGTCGCGATCCTCATAGTAATCCACCGTGCTTGCAGGGAAGTGCGTTTTGCAATATTCTGCAATAATTGCTTTTTGGTTTTCAATACTCGTATTATCGGTGTCCTTTTCGACGTCCACCGAAATACGGGTATAAGCGGCAATTTTGTATCTATCAACCATTTTATAACTCCTTTCTCTTTATAACTAACAACATTGTAACATATTTTTGCTTTGAAGTCAATATGATAGAAAGAAAATTTACAATATTGTTCATCCCTCTGCCGCAGACTCATTTCTTGCGGCAAGTAGATGATTGTAAGAAAGCAGATCCTTGGTAAGCGCCGTCAGATTGCCGTTTCCCGATTCAAAAACCAAAACCTTGTAGTTTTTCGCTTTGTATTGGTCAAAGATCGGTTTCAGACTTTCGCGAAGCGCATCGTCGCGTGCCTCACTGCGAGTGAGCCATAGCGACACGTATTTTTTTTGATCGTAAATGTTTATTTCTATACCACTCACCTCTTTCTTTTGGAGTATGGACGTTTCCGCCAAATGATATTCAAACCGTTCTTTACGGATCGACCGTGCCGAGCGTCCCGTCAAGTGTTGATAACCGTATCGGATATTTGTTTTGGAAAAAACGGCAGTACAGTCATTACCGCCCTGAGTTGTGCATATAAATGTTGTGACCAACCTCTACGGCCAATAGGAACGCCGATAAATCGGCGACCGTATGGGTTTGTCATACGGTGAAGAGTACGTTTATCACTCAAAAGCATAACAAGCTGTAACCTTGTCAAGCTTTTACCGTATACGGTTAATAAATGACCTATATATCCTTTCACTCCTTACACTCCCTTCATTGGGTTTGGAGTGAACATCTACCCTCTACAGGCCTATAGGAACGCCGATAGATCGGCGACCGTATGGGTTTGTATACACAATTATACCTTCACTCCTTACATTCCTTTCACTTTATGTAAGGATGAAGGGAATGAAAGCAATTACTCTTTATAAAGTCGGATCGTAGCCA
>JAZRIE010000321.1:0-2596 GCA_045645105.1 Eubacteriales bacterium
CCGATCGCGCCCGACGAGACGAGAATGACCTCGTGTCCGCTATTCTTCAAATCACTCAGCACGCGGCACAGTCTTTCCACACGGCGGATGTTCAGGCATCCCGTAGCGTGCGCCAGCGTTGAGGTCCCAACTTTTACAACGACTCTCATTTGATCCCGTCCTTTCTCTTTCAAGGATAATTTACTTATTATTATAATCAAAAAAGTGCGTTTCGTCAAGTAATATCGTCTAAAAAAAAAGAAAATACGAAAATTTCCGCAAAAATGACAATAACCCTTGCAAAAATCCCCGTTTCATGGTACAATAGTAAGGATTGAACCAAGAAAGGCAGTAAAAACATGATCACAATTTCAAATCTTTCGTTCCATTTTGGCGGTCAGCTTCTCTTTAAGGACGTTGACCTCAAATTCACCCCCGGCAACTGCTACGGCATCATCGGCGCGAACGGCGCGGGCAAATCGACCTTCCTCAAGCTTCTTTGCGGTGAGCTGGAGCCTGCCACGGGCGAGATCTCGATCCCCGATACCGTGCGCATGTCGGTGCTTCGCCAGGATCACTTTGCCTTTGACGACTACACGGTGCTGGATACCGTGCTGATGGGCAACAAAAAGCTCTATGATATTAAAGTTGAAAAGGACGCGATCTACGAAAAAGAGGACTTTACCGAGGAAGACGGCATTCGCGCCTCGGAGCTGGAAGCCGAATTTGCCGAGCTGAACGGCTGGGAAGCCGAGTCCGAGGTCTCGCGTCTGATCCAAGGTCTTGGCATGAGCGACGATCAACTTTGGGACGGCATGGCAAGCCTCAAGGAGAGTGAGAAGGTCAAGGTCATGCTGGCGCAGGCTCTGTTCGGCAACCCCGACATCATCATGCTCGACGAGCCGACCAACGGTCTTGACATCGACGCCATTATGTGGCTTGAGGACTTCCTTTCGGATTATTTCGGCACGGTCCTCGTGGTCTCGCACGACCGTCACTTCCTCAATGACGTCTGCACCAATATCGTCGATATCGACTACAACGGCATCAAAATGTACGTTGGTAACTACGAGTTCTGGTACGAGTCGAGCCAGCTCATTCAGCGCATGATCAAGCAGCAGAACAAAAAAGCAGAGGAAAAGATCCGCGAGCTTCAAGCCTTTATCGCGCGCTTTTCGGCAAACAAATCCAAGTCGCGTCAAGCCACCTCGCGCCGCAAGCTGCTCGACAAGCTGACGGTTGAGGAGCTTCCCGCTTCGAGCCGCCGCTACCCCTTTATCGGCTTTGAAATGGACCGTATCGCGGGTAAGGACATTCTGTTCGTGCGCGACCTGTGCAAGAGTGTGGACGGCGTACCGCTTTTCAAAAACGTCTCATTTACCGTCAACAAGGAGGACAAGATCGCGCTCGTGGGCAACGAAATGGCGATCACTGCCCTGTTCCGTATCCTCATGGAGGAGGACACGCCCGACAGCGGTGACTTTAAGTGGGGCGTGAGCATTTCCACCTCGTATTTCCCGCACGACAACACGGCGTATTTCAATGACTGCAAGCTCAGCATCATCGATTGGCTCGCGCAATACTCCAAGGAGACCACCGAGACCTATCTGCGCGGCTTCCTCGGTCGTATGCTCTTTTCGAACGACAGCGTCTTCAAGCCCGTCAACGTGCTTTCGGGTGGTGAAAAGGTGCGCTGTATGTTCTCGCGCATGATGCTCTTTGGCTCGAACTTCCTGCTCCTTGACCAGCCCACCGACCACCTTGACCTTGAGTCGATCAGCGCGGTCAACCACGGGCTTGCCAACTTCAAAGGCAACGTCATTTTTACCTCGCACGACTACGAGCTTGTGAATACCGTCGCAAACCGTATCATTGAGATCAAGCCCGACGGCGGCATCGTCGATTTCTCTGGCACCTACGAGGAATACCTCGAGCGCATGAAGCAGGCTTGATCGGGATATATTTTTTGGGGAAGCATCGTCCGAGATGCTTCCCCGTTTTCATCAAGCCTCTTTCAAGAAAATATGCTCGACGATCCAAAAAGGGCTGCTGACACCTATTATAAAAACAAACGTTCGTTAAATAGCACAAAGTTGTTAGCCGCTTTTCTCTTGGCGATGTAGGCGCAAGAGAAAAGCTCACAAAAGAGAAGCGCCGAAAGGGGAATTTCGCCCCTTGCGAGGGGCGAGGAGGCTTCCGCAGCCTCCACCGCGCCGCCTTTTGAAAAAGGCGGGCGAAAACTTTTCATCATTTTGACAGTGCTAATTCCTTTGTCAGCAAGCTGGGGTCTCCTTGCGCGCCTCTACCAAAAACTTACACCGCACGAAGCGGCATAGATCCTCGGGTTCAACGCACAAGCAATCCCATTCCACCAAACCTAAAAAGCGTTTAAAGTTTTTGGGGAGGGGCTTTTTTGAAAAAAGCCCCTCCCCGCATAAAAAACCATTCACTTAATCCAAAACCGGCAGACAGAACAAAGCCTCAAGTCCGGTTGACGCAAGAGCGGCAGCGGCTTCGCGTGCGCTCATGCTCGCGCTGACAACGGCGAACCTGCCGTCCTCAACAAATACGCAATCCTCGGTGCGCAGGGCAGCTTTTGCCTTTGCCGCACACATAG
>JAZRIE010000322.1:0-2181 GCA_045645105.1 Eubacteriales bacterium
CGCGTTCGTGGATATCGGCGTGCATCAGGACGGTCTCGTTCATATCTCCCAGCTTTCGGATCGCTTCGTCAAGCATCCGTCCGACGTTGTCAAGGTTGGGGACGTCGTCAAGGTGCGCGTCCTCAGCGTTGACGTCCCCAAAAAGCGCATCGCGCTGACCATGAGATCGCGCGAGAAGGCTTGATCGGATTTGTTTGTCCCGAACAAATCTCTTGACTTTTCCCGCAACATGTGGTACAATAACCGTAACGATAGAAAAAACGAGAGGTGCGTAATATGCTACTGAACGTGATATTTTTACTGCTTGCCGTAATGGGTACTGCGGCGGTCTATCTTGCGTCGCCCACGCTGTCCTTGTGGTGGATCGTCCCGATCCTTTTGGGCGCGTTTGTCGGCGTGATCGTCTTGTACGTGATCTTTTTGTTCGTCGCGTCGCTCTTCCTGCCGCGCAAAAAGCCGATCAAAAAGCCGAGCGAATTCTGCCGCTTTATGATCTGGATCACCATGAATTGGCTCATGTCGCTGCTCCGTGTCCGCGTGACGGTCGAGGGCAGGGAAAAGCTTCCTGCCGAGCCGTGCGTGATCGTCAGCAACCACCGCTCGGACTTCGACCCCATGACCATGTTAGCCGTTCTGCGTGAGCGCAATCTGGTCTATATTTCCAAGGAGTCCAACTTCAAGATCCCGATCGTGGGGGGCTTTATTTACCATGCGGGCTTTTTGGCGATCGACCGCAACAACGCCCGTCGCGCGCTGCGCACACTGGCGGGGGCGGCGGAAATGATGAACCGCATCGGCGTGGACGTGGGGATTTACCCCGAGGGCACGCGTAGCCGCACGGGTAAGATGCTCCGCTTCAAGAGCGGCGCGTTCGTCCTTGCGCAAAGTGCCAATGCACCGGTTGTCGTTCTTGCTACCACGGGAACCGAAAAGATCTCCAAAAACGTTCCGTTCCGTGCGACCAAGGTCAAAATGCAGGTGCTTGAGGTGTTGGATGCCAAGCGCGTGCAGTCCATGACGACCGACGACCTTTGCACCTATACCCACGACCTGATCGAACGCCACGTGGGGTAAGTGAGCACAATGAGTCATGACCACCAGCCGTGCCGGTGGCTTGCGACAGCCCCTTTATCTTCTTTTACCCGAATACAATCCCTCAGTCACCTTACGGTGACAGCTCGCGAGTCGCCAACGGCGATCTCGGCGCGGCTTGCCGCCTTCACTTCTACACAAGGGAGCCTTGAGGTTACTGCCGCTTGTAAAAAGGCTATAATCCAAGGGGAATGTTACTTTGAAGCCTCCCTTGTGTAAATGGGAGAAAATTTGCAAGCAAATTGGCTCGCCTTGGCGAGACGGAAGGATTGTTTTATTATGTTTTTCCACGAGTACAATATACAATAAAACAAAAGCCAAGGTCATGTGATCGACCTTGGCTTTTTTGTCGGGCAAGCGGAAAAACCGAAGCCCCGACACGAAAAGGCGGTATTATACGTTAAATCTAAAGAAGACGATGTCGCCGTCCTGCATGACGTACTCCTTGCCCTCACTGCGCAGAACACCCGCTTCCTTGGCGGCGTTCATCGAGCCGTGCTTTTGCAGGTCGTCAAAGGAGACGATCTCGGCGCGGATAAAGCCACGCTCGATGTCGGAGTGGATCTTTCCTGCAGCCTTGGGGGCTTTCGTACCCTTGCGAATGGTCCACGCGCGGCACTCGTCGGGTCCCGCGGTCAGGAAGCTGATCAGACCAAGCAGGGAATAGCTTGCCTTGATCAAGCGGTCAAGTCCGCTCTCCTCAATGCCGAGGTCGGCGAGGAACATTGCCTTTTCCTCAGCCGAAAGCTCGGCGATCTCGGCTTCGATCTGACAACAGATGGGAATGATCTGCGAATGCTCGGTGGCGGCAAACGCTTTGAGAGCCATGTATGCCGCATTGTCGGTCGGCTCGCCCGACGCGCTGTCCTCGGCAACGTTGGCAACGTAGATCACGGGCTTGCGGGTGAGCAGGGGCGTGTCGTAGAGGCAGGCCTCCTCGTCGTCGGTCAGCTCCACCGTGCGGGCGCATTTGCCCTCGGCAAGAGCCGCCATCAGCTTTTCAAACACGGCAAGCTCGGCCCCGAACTTTTTGTCTGCCTTCATTGCCTTGCGCGTGCGGCCCATGCGACGCTCAAGGACTTCCATATC
>JAZRIE010000323.1:0-3697 GCA_045645105.1 Eubacteriales bacterium
TATGCTTGCCCCAGACGCAAGCGTCGGCAAAGCGGAAAATGTAGCTTGCCCCAGACGCAAGCGTCGCGAAAGCGGAAAATGTAGCTTGATATATTTGATTATTTATGATATAATATCTTTGATAATCAAAGCAAAACTATACTTTGCCTCAACAAACACTTCGTGGAATAATTTTTGAAATCTGATATAATAAAATCACAAAAGCGCTTTTGAATACTTTTTGGAGGACAAAAATATGTCTATTGGTTCTACCATTAAACGTTTGCGTCGCGAGAAAGATATCACGCAAGAACAGCTTGCCGAGTATCTTGGAATCACTTCGCGTGCAATTTCACAATGGGAGTGCGACCGAACTGCTCCCGACATTTCGCAACTCCCCGCGCTCTGTCATATATTTGGTGTTTCGTCTGATGTTCTTCTCGGAATTGATGTCGAAAAGAATAACGAAGAAATCAAAAAATATTTGGATACAGCGCGGGACTTCTGCCATCGAGGAAAATGGGAGGACTACACTTCTATTCTTCGTGAGGCGAATAAAAAATTCCCGCGTGATTATAAAATTATGCAAACTCTTGCGGATGCCATTGTCAACGAATATTCCAGAAAAGGCATCAAGGAATACGGCGAGGTATTTGATCTTTGCAATCGAATTCTTTCGGAATGTACAGACAGTAATATTAGATACAAGGCTATTGAAACACTTGGTATAGCATACGACTATGCAGATAAAAAAGATGAAATGATAAAGCTTGCTAAAGAAATGCCTCGAACCTTTTTCTCATATGAAAACTTTATGGTATATCGCTGGAAAGGAACCGAGGGCTTTAATGAGCGGCAGGAATATATGCATTTTTTAGTTCATGAGTTGTTATCGATGATACATTGTCTCAAAGGTCATTGCGATGATAATGGAAAAATGATATATTCGTGGGAAGAAAGAAAAGAACTAAATCAATTTGAAATAGATCTTCTTGAATGTCTTTACCCAGATGGCGATTATCAACAAAATGCGTATTACGGCGCAACCGCAAGTTATTTCATATTTAAAGATTACTTTAATAAGCAGGACTATGAAAATGCTTGGAATTGGCTTAATAAGTGTGTGGATTATAATGTCCACGCAGACACTTACGATTACGATGCCCCGCATTCAACACCTATACTTCGCGGATTTGCAGATGGTGGAGTAATTATAGAAGCTGCCGGAAACTATTCACAGTCCTTCCTTGATTGGATAACCACCGATGATGAAGTTGCTATTTTACGAACTGACCCACGATATGAAGTGCTTGTCAACCGCTTGAGATCCGCTGCTAAAAAGCCGTAATTCTCGCCCCGCCTTGCGCGGGGCTTCTTCTTTGTTTTCCGCATATCAAAAAGCCACCACAAAAAATGTGGTGGCTAATTTCATTTTACCGCTAATATTGCAGACGCTCAAAGCTCGCCTTTTTGCTTAAAAATCAGAAATTTTTGATCGCGCGGTTAAAGCAGTCCAGAATGATGGGGGAGAAGGTACCGCATTCGCCGTTGTTGATCATAGCAATGGCCTGGGCGGTGGGATAGCCCTTCTTGTAGCAACGGTCGGTGATCAGCGCATCGTAAACGTCCACGATGGATACGACCTGCGCCCAGATCGGGATCTGATCGCCTACCAGCGCATCGGGATAGCCGCGGCCGTCGTAGCGCTCGTGGTGATAACGGCAGATGTCATAGCAATAGCGGTAGAAGGGATCGGAGGGATCCTCAAACTTGCCAAGCAGGTCACAGCCGTAGATCGTGTGCTTTTTCATAATCTCAAATTCCTCATCGGTCAGCTTGCCGGGCTTTAACAGAATGGGGTCGGGAATAGCGATCTTGCCGATGTCGTGCAGAGCGGCGGCGCTGGCGATCAGATCTGCGGCGGAATCGTCAATGCCGAATTGCGGATAATTCTGCATCAGAACGTCCAGAATGGCACGGGTCTGCGAGGTCACACGATGCACGTGGTCGCCGGTTTCGGTACTGCGGTATTCCACAGCAGAGCTGAGCACGCTGACCATGAACGCGTTTCTTTGCTCGGAGCGTTGCTTTTGCTCCAACATTTCCATACTGCGGATGTTTTCGGTGTCGTCCGAAATAAAAATCATCAAAAGGCGGTTGCCCTCATATTCCATGGCGCGGATGGTGGTTACAAACCAGCCGTATTCCTCCTGGCCGTTCAAGCGACCCTTGTAGCCATAGGAGATCTCCTGGTCGAAGTCATCGCTCTCCAAGGATTTTCTGCAGGCGGCCAGCACCTCATCACGGTATTCGGGCGCAATATTTTCGGAAAAATGCTCCAGATGCTCGGCAATGCTTTTGCCGCTGGGCTCTTGGGTAATGCCGCCGTTTTCAAATTTCAGCGTATATACCTTATCCTGGGTGACGTTGACCTGGATAATGCGCTGATAAGCACCGGTGGCGGCGTTGGTAAAGAGGTTGCGGTAGTAATCGGATTTGGCCAAAAGCTCTTGCTCCTGGTTTACGTCCATAAAGCAGATCAGCGCTTCCATGGGGGCAAGATCGTCGTTTTGTGCCGACATGATGACGAACATACGGTTCCACTTGACCGAATCGCCGTACAAGTGGCGGTAGGTCACGTGGTAGTAGGGCTGTTCGGCACAAAGCGTTTCGCTGATGTATTCAAGGTCGGTCATCTCGCGCATCAGGGCGCGGTCGTCCGGGTGCACGTATTGCTTGACGTATTGGGACATGGCCTTGGTGTAAATACGCTTAGGGGAAGCTTTTTGCTCCTTGTAAGCGCTCGAGGAGCGAATGGAATCCGCCACGCTGATCCTTTCCAGCGTTCTTTCGGAGAAATTGACGCAGTAGGAGCTCAAGAACAGCTTTCCAAATCCCTGCAACTGGGAATAGGTGGAGAATTGCTCACGCTCAAAGGTGTTGATAAAGAAATACGCATGGATAGCGGCAATGGTCACGGCCAGGTTCAGAAAAGGGATTTGCGGTACGATGGATTGCATGGGAGAAAGTCCCATGATCAGGCAGGAGTACATGGTAATCGAGAGGTATCTGTTACGCGAGAGTGTGTTCTTTTGCATGATGGTTCTTGCAAGCGAACGCGCAAAGATGATCAGCAGATAAAAAAGCGCAATGACCAGGTGCGTATAGAACAGCGGACCTCTTACATGGATGCCGGTGTCGGGATTAATGCTGAACAGCCAGTCCGTCCAAAGGGAAACAATGGCCATTCCCGCGCCAAGTACGGCGGGGATCAACGAGATCACGGTATGTATCGTTTCCGTTTTTTTACTGCCCGGTTCGCGGAGTAAGCGGTCGGAATAGCGGTAACAGCACCAGGCGGCAACGCCTGTCATTGTGTAATAAGACACCGCCAGCACGTAGTCCAGGGCAAGCGGCAGCATTAAAAAGTTATCCTCACTCCAAACCCACACAATATCGATCGAGATCAGCATCATGCTGGAAAGCAGCACGCGAGAAAAACGCCGTCTGCGGTTGTTGCCGCGTACGCCGCGCTGGGTCATTATGAAGATTACGGTGGTCAATGCCAGGGTTACGCAGGATATACTCCAATACATCAGTTGCATAGTGCGCCTCCAAAACAAAATCTTCCACTTTTCATTGTAGCACATCGCGTGCGCTTTTACAATGGGGTTTGCGCAAAAAATGTCAAATTACAAACAAAAAAAGTCGCGTTTTT
>JAZRIE010000324.1:0-8673 GCA_045645105.1 Eubacteriales bacterium
ACCCTTTTTCACGATACCCTCGGCGTGCAGATCGCGCAAGGCGTCCTCGCCCACGTTGGGGATCTCACGGGTAATTTCCTCCGGTCCGAGCTTAGTATCTCTTGCCTCGTGCGTATATTCCTCGATATGGTGCGAGGTATATACGTCGTCGCGCACCAAACGCTCGTTGAGCAGGACTGCGTCCTCGTAGTTGTAGCCCTCCCAGGTCATGAAGCCGATCAGGGCATTCTTACCCAGAGAGACCTCACCGCCAGAGGTAGCGGGACCGTCGGCAATGACCTGCCCCGCTTCAACGACGTCGCCCTTCTTTACGACGGGACGCTGATTGAAGCAAGTGCCTTGGTTGGTACGCTTGAACTTGATCAGATTGTAAACGTCCTTCACACCGTCCTCGCCGATGATCACGATGCGGTCAGCCTGCACGCGCTCTACAACGCCTGCGCGGTTTGCGATCACAACGACTCCCGAGTCGAGCGCCGCCTTGTATTCCATACCCGTTCCAACGATCGGAGAGTCGGTAATCATCAGCGGAACCGCCTGCTTCTGCATGTTCGATCCCATCAGCGCACGGGTATTATCGTCGTTTTCCAGGAAGGGGATCATTGCGGTCGCCACGGACACCAGCATCTTGGGCGCGACGTCCATGTAATCGACCGCTGCGGCGTCAGCCTCAACGATCTCCGCCTTGTCACGCGCAGTTACCTTTGCATTCACAAAGGAGCCGTCCTCGCCCAGAGGCTCGTTTGCCTGCGCTACGATATAGTGATCCTCCACGTCCGCGGTCATGTACTCTACCTCGTCGGTGACAACGTGCTTGACGTTGCCCTCCTCGTCGGTTACGTGCAGAACCTTGCGGTAAGGAGCCTCGATAAAGCCGTATTCGGAAATACGGGCATAAGTGGTAAGATAGGAGATCAGACCGATGTTCGGACCTTCAGGCGTCTCGATCGGGCACATACGACCGTACTGGGTGTAGTGAACGTCACGAACGTCGAAGGACGCGCGGTCACGAGAAAGACCGCCGGGGCCCAATGCCGAGAGACGGCGCTTATGCGTCAGCTCTGCCAGAGGGTTATTCTGATCCATGAACTGCGAGAGCTGGCTGGAGCCGAAGAACTCGCGGATCGCCGTGGTTACGGGGCGAATATTGATGAGTGCCTGAACCGTCAGCTTTTCGTTGTCCTGCGTGGTCATGCGCTCCTTGATGATCTTGTCCATACGGGTAAAGCCGATACGGAGCTGGTTCTGGAGCTGCTCACCAACAGAACGGATACGGCGGTTGCCAAGGTGGTCGATGTCGTCCACCGAGCCTACGTCGTGCGTCAGGTTCAAGAGATAGTTAATGGAAGCGAAAATGTCGTCTATCGTGATGTGCTTGGGGCAAAGATCAGCAATACGGTCCTTTGCCATTGCCTTGATCGCGTCGAGATCACCGTCGCATGCCTCCATGATTTCAAGAAGCACGGGGGTGCGAACCTTTTCGCGAACGCCGCAATCATGCAGATCCTCGCCAATCAGATGCTCGGGGAACACGGTGTTATTGCCCATGACCTTGATCACGTCGCCGTTATCAAGCGTCAGCTTGACCTCGTTGACGCCGGCATTTTCGATCACGCGGGAAAGCTCGGGCGTGATAACTGCGCCTGCCTCACAAAGCACCTCTCCCGTGAAGACGCTGACGATATCCTCGGCAGCGCGGTGATTTGCGATACGGCGGTGGATCGCCATTTTCTTATCATATTTATAACGTCCGACAGGTTGAATGTCGTAACGCTTGGCATCAAAGAAGTAGTTGTTGATCAGCGTGCGTGCAGCCTCCTCAATGGGCGGCTCACCGGGACGCAGCTTCTTATAGATCTCCTTAAGTGCCTCCACGCCAACCGTGGAACGGTTGATCTCGGCAAGCTGCTCGGACTCGTCGCGGTCAAGCGTCAGAGTCAGATGCTCCTCATCGCCGAACATCGCGTAGATGTCCTCGCGGCTCTCCACGCCAAGGGCGCGGATAAACATGGTAAGCGGAAGCTTGCGGTTCTTATCGATACGAACGTACATCACGCCCGCCGCATCGATCTCATACTCCAGCCATGCGCCGCGGTAAGGAATGACCGTGGTTGCAAAGGTGCGCTTACCTGCCTTGTCGATCTCAGAGGAATAATACATTCCGGGGGAACGGATGATCTGCGAAACGATCACACGCTCCGCACCGTTGATCACAAAGGTGCCGTTCTCGGTCATCAAGGGGAAGTCACCCATAAAGATGTCCGCCTGCTTCACCTCTCCCGTCTGCTTGTTGGTCAAGCGAACGTTGACCTTGAGGGGAGCCGCGTAGTTCACGTCTCTCTCCTTGCACTCCTCCACGGGGTACTTGGGGTGCTTGTCGTCAAGCGTGTAGGAAATGAACTCGATCACCAGATTTCCCGAAAAGTCGGTAATCGGCGAGGCATCGCGAAGAACCTCCATAAGTCCCTCTTCCTTGAACCACTCGTACGACTTGGTCTGGATCTCAACCAAGTTGGGCAGAGGATAATCAAAGCGGGATCTGGAAAAGCTCTTTCTTGTGTTCTGACCAAGCTTCTGATCTTTTACGTGGATCATTAAATCAATCACTCCATTCAAAAAATTGATAACGCTCCGGAAAATTGCTTGTGCCGCCGCGTGTTTTTTCCTTGCAAAAAGTTGAATTTGTAAATTATATAATGTACAAACCGTCGCTTTATGTCAAAGAATACGCAGTACGAGCGATTATAATGCAGTTTACAATTATAGCACGTCTTTTTCAATTTGTCAAGTCCTTTTTTTAACATTTTTTCATTTTTGTTATTTTTTTATCTTTTCTATGCATTTTCTCTTTTTTCGACCAGCAACCCAAGCTTCAAGACGAAGCTCCGTGCGCGGCAGCAAAAAAGGGAGACGCATCAATCGCGCCTCCTCAAGAACAACTATATGCCTAAAAAGCACCCAAATACTGCACTTACGTGCGGATCACGTCCAGCTTCCCCAACTGATCGACGGCTTAGGGGCAGTCGAATCCATGTCCGGCAAATCTCCTCGCTCCAAGGATGTGGTTATCACATCCCCCTCGGAAATTTCTTCGATTTCCAAAGCAGGAACAATATAAACGTTCTTTCTCATTGTGATATCCTCCTTAAAAAAAACGCAAGACAAAACAGCGATAAGATCTGCCGCGATCACATCGATTTTCTCGATTGGATAAAGAATTGTCATTATTATATCATGGTTTTCCCAAAATTTCAATATGCAAAAGCGACAGAAAACATAAAAAAGCGCAAAAAGCATTTTCTGTTCGCACAAACTTGACGACTCGACCGTCAAAAATACCACACCGATCGCATTCCTCCTTTCGCGGCCGTTGATCTTCAAGAGGATTTCAAGAATATTTTTTTATTTTTTTGAATTTTAATATTGACAAATCGATTTTTTTAGGGTATAATAGATGCGTTGCAAATTTGAGACCACCAATTTTGCTGGTGTAGCACAGTCGGTAGTGCAGCTGATTCGTAATCAGCAGGTCGTGTGTTCGAGTCACATCACCAGCTCCACCCCCATCGATCAGATGGGCTTCTTTTTTTACTTGAATCCGCATTGCCTCGCGACTTGGAAATCTTTCCTGCGATCAAGGCATTTTCCGCCAACAAATCAAAGAGCCGAGGAAGCATTATGCAACCTCGGCTCTCTTACTGATGTTTTTTGACAGGGCGAATCGGTCAGTTACGGATATTCTATATTGAACGCCGAGCCGTCTCGGCAGTATTTCATCATATTCATATCTATGATCATTCCGCTCTACGGAAAAAGCGACCGTGGAGATTATTTTGCGTAATCTACCGCGCGCGTCTCACGGATCAGGTTCAGCTTGATCTGTCCGGGATACTTCACTTCTTCTTCAATCTTCTTTGCCATCTCTCTGGCGATCAGCTTCATTCCCTCGTCGTTTACGATCTCGGGCTTGACCATCACGCGGATCTCACGGCCCGCCTGAATTGCATACGCCTTTTCTACGCCCTTGAAACCGACGGCAATCTCCTCCAGCTTTTGCAGACGCTTGATGTAGTTTTCCATATCCTCGCGACGCGCGCCGGGTCTTGCCGCCGAAACAGCATCCGCCGCCTGCACCAAAATCGCGATAATGGTTTTGGGCTCTACGTCGTTGTGATGCGCCTCGATCGCATGAACGACCTCTGCGCTTTCCTTGTACTTCTTTGCCGCGTTCACGCCAAGCTCAACGTGCGAGCCCTCCATGTCCTGCGGGAAAGCCTTACCGATGTCGTGCAACAGACCTGCGCGGCGTGCAACCGTTCCGTCAAGTCCCAGCTCATCTGCCATCATACCGGCAAGCCATGCCACCTCAACCGAGTGCTGCAGCACGTTCTGTCCGTAGCTGGTACGGTAGCGCAGACGACCAAGCAGCTTGACAAGGTCGGGATGAATACCGTGAACCTTGACGTCGAACGTCGAACGCTCGCCCGCCTGCTTGATCACAGACTCCACCTCACGGCGTGCCTTTTCCACCATTTCCTCGATGCGAGCGGGATGGATACGACCGTCGGAGATCAGCTTTTCAAGCGTAAGCCTTGCAACCTCACGGCGGACGGGATCAAAGCCGGATACCGTAATCACCTCGGGAGTGTCATCAATGATCAACTCCACACCCGTCAGGGTTTCGAGCTTCTGAATGTTACGACCCTCGCGTCCGATGATACGGCCCTTCATTTCGTCATTGGGGATCGTGACCACCGAAACGGTGGACTCGGTCACATGGTCAGCGGCACATCTTTGAATAGCAAGAGAGAGCAGGTTGCGAGCCTTTCCCTCGGCCTCCTCCTTGAATTGCGCCTCCAGCTCATCCATCTTTTGCGCCATTTCGTGACGCGCTTCGGATTCGATGCGTGCGATCAACTCAGCCTTGGCTTGCTCGGATGTGTAATTGGAGATCTCCTCCAATCTCTGCAAATGCTGCTCCAGAACCTCGTTGATCTGTGCGCGCAAAGCATCGTTTGCCTTCAGCTTTTCGTCCAATTGTTCGTTTTTGCGTTCCAGCGCCTCGGTCTTCTTGTCCAGATTTTCTTCCTTCTGGTTGATCCTGCGCTCCTGACGCGAAACCTCGTTACGACGCTCCTTCAGCTCGCGCTCGGTCTCGTTGCGAAGACGCAAGGTCTCCTCCTTGGCTTCAAGGATCGCTTCCTTCTTTTTGGCTTCGGCGTTCTTGGTTCCCTCCTCCAGGATCCTTTTTGCCTCCACCTCTGCAGAACCGATCTTTGCCTCGCCGATCTTTTTACGGATCAGAAAGCCAATCAGCACACCGAGAGCCAGCGCCGCAACGCCAACAATGATCGGGATCAAAATTTCGTTCATAAAACACCTCCTTGTTCTTTTTTGTGTTCTTTTCTGTAAATTTGTATGCTTATCGCCGCGCGGCGGCGCTCTCATACTTTCTTTATTATACCACAAAACCCCTCGCAATGTCAAGACCTCGCGAGGGGTTTTTACATGAAATTCAAAAGATTTTACAATTCTTACCGATTTGCGCGCTCCTGATACAGATAGTAGCGAATTTTTGCGGCACGAACCGTCAAGAATGCCGTTCCCGCTAACAGTAGCAGATAGAACACGGCAACGCCGCTGATGCCGATCGAGGTCGTGGTTTGATTGGGTATAACGTCTTCGCTTCCGTTGCAGACCAACACCACCTCAAGCACACGGTCGTAGGCGACCTGACTCCGAAACTCGGTCAAAATCTCGCGTGTATTTCGCGCAGGCAGAGTAAAGCCCTCGACGGTAATGCTTTTTTCATGCGTTCCGTCGCTCACCTTGATCTGCACCGACTCGACCGCAATATCCCTTTCCGTGGAATTGAACAGTATACCACTCACCTGCGTGTGGTAGTCCTTGACCTCGGCACCGATGGGAGAGAGCGACGAGGAGGACGCCACAATGGGTTGCGAGACCGTGATCCCCTCGTTTCGTGCAGGGATCAGCTCAAGCACCGTCAGCACGACGAGCAGCAGTGACAAAAGCCCAAACACCGCGATCTGCAGACTTACAAGAATACACTCCTTTTGATTGCCTTTCATATCTGTAAAAAGCTCCTTTCTCATTTAAAATCCACACACGGTGACACCGTTCGCGATCACTCCCTTGAGCGTCAAGCCCTGCGTGTCGATCCTGCGATCGGCGACCAACGCATCGCAAGCGTCACCCACGGCAAGGATCGTGCCATTCTCCCAAAGAAGCGGACAATTTTCCACAAAACCGCCGCCAAGCAAGACGCGACCGCCCGTCAATAACGTCTTCATGCGTGTTCCTCCGTTCATTTTTCATAACTTTTCATCATTATACCACACTTGCGCGATTTCTGCAAGAGCCACGCAAAAAATTTACAATGACGGTGTTTTTAAAAGCATGTGCATTTTAGCAAATCCGCTAAAGAAAAACTCGGACGGTCAAATAAGACCGTCCGAGAGGGAATGCAAAATACAGAAAATCAGCATTCGATGATTTTTTGAAAGCGATAGAACAGTTTCTCTGCTTTTTATTCTTTTTTAGACTTGCTTTTGTTTTTATTATTGTGGTAAAAAGCAATTACAGGAATGGCAATAACAAAGAAATAGCCATATAGAATCTCCCCAGAATTTGCTTGATATTTAAAAAGATACAATAATACAATTGCTATTAGGGTAACAAAATACAAAAGCATATTGGCATAGTAAAGAATAAACTTGGATTTAGGAACGATATCTAAAAACCTTCTATAGAGAAACCAATCTATGAAAGATTGTCCTTGGGTTCTTTTCCTTCTATGTTGAGGTTTCTTGATTAAATCGTGAATGACCATTGCCAACTCTGCTCTGATCAAGAAGAAAAACATCAAAAAAGCCATCGTTAAAACAAAAATATCTACAAACATATTTCTCCTTTCATTACCCCAAGCATCATATGCATATGCGCCGATCATGGTGCCGCCGGCATTATAAATTGCTATAATATCGCCCTGCAGGTTCTTTTCAAAGAAGTAGCAGTCAAACACGCCCTCTGCATAGTACTGCGAGCGGTACTTCATGCCAATAGGGGAGCCGTTTTCATCGTAGAGGTAAATGAGCATGTACTCATCGCCTTCTGACTCGGACGGTCAAATGAGACCGTCCGAGAGGGGATACATGTTACCGAAATTCAACGTTCGGTGGCTTATTGGTGGTTATGATGAAGACTGTTTCCTTGCTTGCTAAATATAATCATTTTGTCACAATAATAACATAAAACGCCTCTCCGTTTTTTTTTATATACTCGTTAATATACCGAATAGCCTTATTATAACTATTTTCTGAATTTTCAGCAATGCCCAATTTCTCTTCAAAATTGTAATACCAATTATCATAATTATACTGTTTATTAAAATTTAGAATGTCTCCTCCTAGTACGACAATTTTTTTGGAAAAACAATATTGAAGTACAATAGGAATATCTTTTATTTTCCATGCGGTTTCAAAGTTTGAAAGTTCAAGTGGTTGGATTTTAAAGTTTTTTGTTAAAAAAGCAATATCCATAATTGTGTTCCTTCATGTTTTAAAATATCGATGATTACACCAACCATCAATATCAATTATGTATTCGAAAACGCCTGGGGTTTTATTGATATATCCTGGAATTTCAATAAGGTTGCGAACAACTTTATCTCCACCGACTAATGGTTTGGCATTGTTTAAATCCACGAAAGTATCTACTGCTCTGGGAAAAGCATGATGCAAATCCTTAGCATTATTCATTTGTTTAATTACTTTATCGGTATATTTTATTCCATCTGTTGTTATATCAATGATATCTTCTGTTCGATCTATAATTTTAACAACATCAACGGCATCGTCAACTTTGTCTGCGATTTTTAATCCTGTATTAACTGCTCGAGTAATTTCTCCAACACCTGTAACAAATGGAAGTAAATCGATAGTGTCGGCTGCAAGTCCTACCCACGCCCATGGATCGTCAGGATTTTGCACAACATCAACAACGCTTGCACCTAGAGAAAAAACATCGATAACGGTTTCCCAAAATGTGCCACCCTCATCAACTCGCACAACAGGATTATTATTACAATATGCGAACATATTGTAGCCAAGCAACCCCTGACCTGTAGATACATACCCATCCGCATTGAGGAACCTACCCCAACTTGGGTTATAGTACCGACTCTGCAGATAGTAGAACCCAGTCTCCACATCGTAGTAGTACCCACGGTAACGGAAGGGATTGAGCCTTGTCACGACATGGTTATTGCTACCGTACGTAACCTTTATGTTCCCCAAGCGTCGTAGGCGTAAGCGCCGATGAGAGCACCACTTGCATTGTACACCGCAACGATATCGCCTTGCAGGTTTTTCTCGAAGAAGTAGCAATCGAACACGCCCTCTGCATAGTACTGCGAGCGGTACTTCATGCCAATAGGGGAGCCGTTTTCATTTTTATTATAGCATATTTTTCTAATTCTGTCAAGAGATTTATCACAAAGCGACATTCCCAAAAAAGCCTACCATGTCGGTGCACGCGAAAAATGGTTGTCCGTTCTAATCGCGCAAGTCTCGGCATAGAGTGTACAAAAAGACAAAGGAGAACTGCCATGTCCGATCTTGATACCATTGCCCTCAATTTGGCGCGCGCCTC
>JAZRIE010000325.1:0-2064 GCA_045645105.1 Eubacteriales bacterium
GTCAACTTGAGAAAACTATTCAAATACATCAAACCGTATGCGTTTTTTGCGATCGTTTCACCGCTGATGATGATGGGCGAGGTGCTGGCGGATCTGTGTCTGCCGTTTCTGATGTCCTTCATCGTCGATTTTGGCATTGAGCCGAACGGGCTGGAGGCGATCGGCGGCTCGGCACTCGCATCGGGCATCATGTCGACGGTATGGGGCGACGGATATACGCAATTGCAGATCATTCTGACGTTTGGCGTGCTGATGCTGCTCATTACGCTGGTGGGAGGCTTTTTCGGTACCTGCTGTGCTTATACCGCCGCGCGGGCGGCGCAAAGCTTTGGACACGACCTGCGGCGCGACGCATACCGCCGCGTGATGTCGCTGTCGATCGAGCAGACCGACCGTTTCACCACGGGGTCGCTCGTCACAAGAATGACCAACGACATTTCGATGATCGTCGATTTCGTCGAGCAGATTTTGCGTATGTTCGTTCGCGCGCCCATGTTTCTCGTCGGCGGTACGGTCATGCTGCTTCTCCTTGAGGTCAAATTCGGAACGGTGCTGTTGCTCTCACTGCCGATCTTGCTCGTGACGCTGATCATCGTGCTGTCTAGGGCGGTCCCCATGTACGCGGTCATGCAGAAAAAGCTCGACAGCGTCAACTCGGTGGTGCAGGAGAACGTCAGCGGCGCGCGTGTGGTCAAGGCGTATGTGTGCGAGGACCACGAATATGAGCGCTTTTCGGAGGCAAATAACGGACTCTGCGACGTCAACTACCGCGTCCTGAGGCTCATGGCGATCACCACGCCCGTGCTGACGGTCCTGCAAAACGTGGCGGTCATCGCGCTGATCTGGATCGGCGGTGTTGAGATCGATGCGGTCGGCAACACGGGCATGACCACGGGAACGATCATGGCGGGCATTACCTACGTCACGCTGGTGGTCAACTCGATCATGATGGTGACCATGATGTTCCAATCGGTCTCGCGTGCGTTGGCGTCGGCAAAGCGCGTGTGCGAGGTCATGGAGACCGAGCCGATCATTCGCGGGGGCAAGCTCCGTCAGGTCGGCGGCTTTGACGCACCGATCGCAGTGGCGATGAAAAACGTGTCCTTCCGCTATCCCACGGCGAGCGGCAGACCGGTACTGCAAAACATCGATCTGGAAATAAAAAAGGGCGAGACCTTTGCGATAATCGGCGCGACGGGGTGCGGAAAGACCTCGCTCGTGAGCCTGATACCGCGATTTTACGATGCCACCGAGGGCGTGGTGGAGATCAACGGACGACCGATCAAGGATTACGCGCTTTCGGAGCTGAGACGAAGGATCGGCTACGTGATGCAAAAAAGCGAGCTGTTCTCGGATACGGTAGAGGGGAATATTCGTTGGGGCGACCCGAACGCCGATAGGCAGGCGGTCAAGCGCGCGGCAACGGTTGCGCAGGCGCACGGCTTCGTACAGTCATTCAACGACGGCTACGAGACCATGATCGCCGAGAAGGGCGCGTCACTCTCGGGCGGACAGAAGCAACGCCTTTCGATCGCGCGTGCGCTGACGCGTAAGCCCGATATCCTGATCCTCGACGACTCCACCTCAGCCCTCGACCTTGCCACCGAAGGCAAGCTACGGGCGGCTCTGCGTGAGGAGCTTCGCGATACCACCGTGATCATGATCGCGCAGCGCATTGCCAGCGTGCGTGACGCCGACCGTATTGCCGTGCTTGAAAACGGCACGGTCGCCGATTGCGGATCGCATGCTGAGCTGATGGAGCGGTGTGCGGCATACCGCGATATTTACAGCTCGCAGATCAAACAGACCGAGGAGGTGGCTTGCAATGAATAACGGCATGAAAAACCGCCCCGATAACAGCCAGCCGCCGATCATTGAGCTTGGTCCGCGCCGCGGAGGCGGTCCTATGTCGGCGCGTGTCAACGCCGAAAAGCCCAAGCGCACCAAGGAGACGCTGATCCGTCTTTTGCGATACATCGGAAAGAACGGCGTGATCCTCGCGGTGCTTCTCGTCATCATGGTCGCCGTGACCGTGGCAGAGCTGCTGGGTCCCTTCTTTCAGGC
>JAZRIE010000326.1:0-2010 GCA_045645105.1 Eubacteriales bacterium
CGTCAAATGCCTCCTCGTTCTCCTCGGTGATCGACTGCCGCAGACCGTAACCCTGCGGATCGTTGCAATAGTCGATCATGCGGTTCAGACCAAGATATTCCTCGTTTTCCATAATATCGCCGTCGTAGGGCGGATAAAATTTGTAGTCGCCGTCGGGAGTCCCCGCGTTTCGGTTTGCTAAGTGATCCACAAGCCACAATGTCAAAAACAACAGGAGCAGCACGGCGAGCACTGCCGCGCCGACAATCAGTATCCTTTTTTTCATGCGTCGCGTCTGCTCGACCGCAGTCTCACGGCTCTTGACCGTTTCATTATCCATCATTCTATTCTCCTTCTCGGTAATTCCCTTTTATTTTACCATATTGCCAAGGCTTTTGCAACAGAAAACATAATATGAAAGAAAATATTTATAATTTCGTCATTTTTTTGCTTATTTTATGAGAAACAAGCAAAAATTTCGGAAAAAATATCAAGAATTTGCTCTTGTACTTTTCGGCATAATGTGGTATAATGTAGTATGGACCATTATAATTATGGAAGTTGATTTCAAACCGCAACAACTCTCGTACACAGAAAGGACCCCTTTTTACTTATGAAATACTTTGTTTTGATTCCCGACGGAATGGCTGATGAAAAAATCGAAGCCCTTGGAAACCGCACACCGATGGAAGCCGCCAAAAAGCCGATGATGAACCGTCTCGCCTCCCACGCGACGGTCGGAACGGTCTCCAACGTCCCCTTTGGCATGGTTCCCGAGAGCGACACCGCCAACATGGCGATCCTTTCGTTTGATCCCAAGACCTATTCCAAGGGTCGTTCTCCGCTTGAGGCGGTCAGCATGGGTCTTGAGATGCAGCCCGACGAAACGGCGTACCGCTGCAATCTGGTCACGCTCTCGGACGAGGGTGAGGATTACGACGACAAGATCATTCTTGACCACAGTGCCGACGAGATCACCACCGCCGAAGCCGACGAGCTGGTCAAGGCTTTGCAGGCGCATTTCGGGAGTGATACGCGCCACTTTTACACAGGTGTGAGCTACCGCCATTGCCTGATCATCAAGAACGGAAACGACAAATACGACTTTATGCGTCCTCACGATATTCTCGGCAAAACGATCGGCGAGTACCTGCCGCGCAAAAACGACGGTGGCACCGAATTTTACGATCTGATGCGTGAGAGCTTTGAGGTGCTCAATCACCACCCGATCAACGAGGCGCGTCGCGCGCGCGGACTCAAGCCCGCCAACTCGGCATGGCTCTGGAGTCCCGGCAAAAAGCCTCAGCTTCCCAGCTTCCGCGAGAAGTGGGGACTTGATGCCGCCGTGATCTCTGCGGTCGACCTCATCAAAGGCATCGCACTTTGTGCGGGAATGAAGTCGATCGACGTAGAGGGGGCTACCGGAAACGTACACACCAACTATGCGGGGAAAGCCGATGCCGCGATCAAGGCCTTTGAGAACGGCTCGGATTTCGTCTACGTCCACGTAGAGGCACCCGACGAGTGCGGTCACCGCGCAGAGCTTGAAAATAAGATCCTTTCGGTCGAGCTGATCGACGAAAAGATCTTGACCCCCGTGTATGAATATCTGAAGTCCACCGGCGAGAATTTTCGCGTCATGGTGCTTCCCGATCACCCCACGCCGATCCGTCTGCGCACGCACACCATCACACCCGTTCCCTTCTTCATCTACGACTCGAGGGTCGAGGTCGAGGGAGTCACGAATTTCTGCGAGGCTGCCGCCGAGGCAAGGAACACTTACATAGAACACGGACACACGCTCATGGAGCGTCTGATCCAAGCATAAAAGGAGATACGACATGAATCAAGAGCCTATGCTTCCCAACGAGGACGCGCAGGAAAATCTCGAAGACGTCACACCAACGCCCGGAAAGCCCCCGATCACGACCAAAAGCGTTGCCGCAGCGGTCTTTGACGTTGTGGAGACCTTTGCGTGGTCGGTGTTCGTGGTGATCCTTCTCTTTACCTTCGCGCTCCGCACCTGTCGTG
>JAZRIE010000327.1:0-2353 GCA_045645105.1 Eubacteriales bacterium
ATATTAAAAGAAAACAGGAAGGTAACAAACATGAGCAGCATTGCAATGAGATTTCCGAATGGGCTTGCCAAGGCACTGACCTTAAGCTACGACGATGCCGTGCAAGAGGATTTTCGACTGATCGACATCATGAAGCAGTACTGCTTGAAGGGCACGTTCAATATCAACTCCTCGCAATACCGTGAGGAAGGCTTCTATCGGGACACCGACAAGAAAACAGCACGCCGCATGCCGATCGAAAAAGCCACCGCGCTCTACGGTCAGGACGGTCTTGAGCCCGCGCTTCACGGGCTGACGCACCCCTTCTTAGAGCAGCTTCCCAAGGCGCAGGTCGCCTACGAGGTTCTCAAGGACCGCGAAAATCTGGAGCGTCAATTCGGTCACATCGTGCGCGGCATGGCATACCCCTTTGGTACCTACAGTGACGACGTGATCCGCGTGCTTGAAGATTGCGGCATCGTCTATTGTCGCACCGTAAGAGCCACAGGAAAATTTGATCTGCCCACCAATTGGCTTCGTCTTGACCCCACCTGCCACCACAACGACCCTCGCCTGACCGATCTGACCAAAAGATTTCTTGAGGGCGCGCCCCGTGGGGATAGTGCTCCTTGGATGTTCTACCTTTGGGGACACGCCTACGAATTTGCCGACTTTGACAATTGGGACGTCATCGAGAGCTTTGCAAAGAGCGTTTCGGGCAAGAACGACGTCTGGTACGCCACCAATATGGAGATCTACGAATACGTGGAAAGCTTTAAACGCCTCGTCTTCACACTCGACCAGACGCAGGTCAAAAACCCCACTGCACAGGATCTTTGGTTCAATACCAATGGTAAGCTCTATCAAGTTCCCGCAGGAAAGACGGTTTATTTGGACTAATAAAGAAAAAGAGGAAGAATTTCGTCGCTGAGATTCTTCCTCTTTTTTGTGCTCTGTTGGAGATTTACCCCTGCACATTTTTATTCGACCATCCTCATGCCAACCAAAAGCACCGCCTGCAAATAGAGGCTGATCAGGTTGACCACCCAAAAATACCATTTTCTCGTCTTGTGTCGGAAAACGACCATGCCAAGGAGTGCGCCGACCGCGCCGCCTAAAAAGCCAAGACACAAAAGACTTGACTCCGACTTACGCCAACGGTTCTTTTTTGCCCTGCGCTTGTCGCTCCAATACGCAAAGAACGTGAGCAAACTGACAACCGCATATGCGATCAGGAGATATTGGGTCATAGTAAAATCCTTTCCTGAAGCCCTTTGCAAGGGCGGAAGCTTTGGAAAAAAGAGTTTTTTCTCAAATAATCCCCTCTTCCAAAAGGGGCTTAGCCATTCAGTGCCTCAAACGCCTCGGCGGCGATCTGCACGGTCTCGTTGATATCGTCGTCGGTCAACGACGCGTTGATAAAATGATTGTGGTGGTTGGTGAAGAACACGCCGCGCTTCACGCACTCCGCGATCCATCTTTGGTGAAGCTTGAGCGAGGGATCGTCGGCAAGCCGCAAATAGAACAGAGACGGTGCGCCCGTGACGTGCAGGTCGTAGCCGTAGGATCTCGCCACGTCGGTCAAGCCGTTCTTCAGCTTGGTTCCAAGCTCGTTCAACAGTTTCGGGCAATCGATCCGTTTCATCTTCTCAATGCAGGCGATGCCCGCGGCAAACGGCACGGCGGAGAGCCAATACGAGCCTGTGTAGGACATGGACGAAATGGTGTTTTTGAGGAACTCCTTGCCGCACAGTGCGCTGACGTTATAGCCGTTGGCGAGTGCCTTACAGAAGCAGATCATGTCGGCTTCAAAGCCAAAATAATGATCCGATCCCGCAAGATCGAGACGGAAGCCCGCGCGGACGTCGTCCACGATCAGCACCGTGCCCTCGTCGGTACACTTCTTGCGCACCTTCTGCCAAAAGCCCTCGGCAGGCATCATGTTATCCATAAAGTTGCCGTGCATATAGGGCTGACCGATCACCGCGGCGATCTGTCCCTTATATTGGTCAAAGACCTGCTCCAGCTGCTCGAAATTGTTCCATTCAACGTAGACGTTGTGCATGACGTCCTCTTCGATCACACCCGCGTAGTCGAGCTTTTGCGTCCAAGGGGCGACTCCGTGATAGTAGCCCTTGAAAAAGACGATCTTTTTGCGATGCGTATAAGCGCGCGCCGCCATGATAGATAGCGTAGTCACGTCGTTGCCGTTCTTGGCAAAGAATGCCCAATCCGCGCTAGCGACCGTCTCGACGAGCAGCTCGGCAAAGTCGATCATTTTGGTGTTCGGGAGCGTGGTACAGTCCGAGATCGCGCGTTGCTTTGCGGCGGCGGCATCGACGTCGGGGTCATGATACCCTAAAATGTTAGGACC
>JAZRIE010000328.1:0-8764 GCA_045645105.1 Eubacteriales bacterium
TGACAGTCGGCAAGCTTTCCCGGAAGCGTCGATCCCTCGAGAAGTCCCTTGCGGCGCGTTGCCTCACGTGCCTTTCTCGCCGCCTCGCGTGCGCGGTATGCCGCCAAGGATTTTTCGAGAATGGCTTTTCCGACTGCGGGATTTTCCTCGAGATATTCGGCAAGCTTCTCGGTGACGAGATTGTAAACGTAGGTACGCATCTCACTGTTTCCGAGCTTACCCTTGGTCTGTCCCTCAAACTGTGCCTCGGTCAGCTTGACCGATACCACTGCGGAAAGTCCCTCGCGAACGTCCTCACCCGACAGATTTTTGTCGCTGTCCTTGAGGATCGAATATTTTCTTCCGTAATCGTTAAACACCTTGGTAAGAGCCGTCTTAAAGCCGATCTCATGCGTACCGCCCTCAACGGTGTTGATATTGTTTGCGAAGGTCAGGAGCATTTCATTGTAGCTGTCGTTGTATTGCAACGCCACCTCGGCGACCCAATCCTCTTTTTCGGCTCTCATGTAAATGACGTCCGGATGCACCATCTCGGCATGCTTCTGCTCGTTGATATACTCCACGAACGATCTGATACCGCCGTCATAGCAGAGGTCGTCCTCACGGTAGGTTCCGTCCTCCTGCGGCTCTCTTGCATCCTTGAGATAGATGTTTACACCGCCGTTGAGAAACGCCTGCTCGCGCAAACGCTTGAGCAGTATCTCGTAATCAAATACCGTCTCCTCAAACATTTCGGGGTCGGGCTTGAAGCGGACGTACAGACCGTGTCGGTCTGTTTCCCCTTCCTCACGGAACGGACGCGCAACATGACCTCTCTCGAAGCGTTCGGTATATCGCTTGCCCTCGTGGCAGTTGTCGATCTCCACCCACTCCGAAAGCGCGTTGACGACCGACGCACCGACACCGTGAAGACCGCCCGAATATTTATAACCGTCGCCGCCGAATTTACCGCCGGCGTGCAGGACCGTATAAACGACCTCAAGCGTGGGAATTCCCATTTTGGGATGGATTCCGCTCGGAATTCCGCGACCGTCGTCCTGCACCGATACGCTGTGATCGGGATGCAGAGTGACCTCAATGCGCTTACATCTGCCCGCGAGTGCCTCGTCGATCGAGTTGTCCACGATCTCATATACCAAATGGTGCAGACCGCGCGCTGAGGTAGACCCGATATACATACCCGGTCTCTTGCGTACAGCCTCTAACCCTTCCAGTACCTGAATTTGGCTCTCGTCATATACGTGTTGTTCCATGATTTTTTCTTGGGGCAAATTTTTTTAAAATTTTTCCCCAAACCCCTTTCAAAACTTTCACCGCACAAGTCTTTACAGCACTCGGCAGTTATTTTTCATTTTCTTTCCAAATTTTCTTGTGCAGATCTATTTTTTACTTTTCAAAGTCGCCGAATTGTTCCACTCTGCCGCACAGTGATGCCGTGGAAAGCTGAGAAAAGCAGATGCGGTATTTTTTTTCCTTTCGATCCTTATACAAGACGAAGGATTTTGGCAGCTCCTCAGACGCAAATCGAACACTACCTGCCGCGTCATGCGTCTTGATATATTTTTTTGTAATCGCGGACACGGTTGCCGTGTCGGCATCAAAAATTCCTATAATATCACGAATACGAATATTCTGATTGTTTCCTACGTGTAGATACATAATTTTCTCTTTTTCTTTTTTGACCGAATATCACTGACAGCTATATGTGCCATCCTTGACGCGGATCATCCTCCCCCCCGCAATACCCGACGGCTCGCAGGTGGTAATGATCACTTGACGGTCTCTTATTTTTCCCGACAGATAGGCTCTGCGCGACGCATCAAGCTCCGAGAAAACGTCGTCAAACAGAAAGACCGGCTTCTCTCCCGTGATCGAGGCACAGACCTCTCCCTCGGCAAGCTTCATGGCAAGCGCTAAGGAACGCTGCTGTCCCTGCGACGCATAGGCGCGCGCTTCCTTTCCATTGATGCGGATCTCGATATCGTCCTTGTGAATACCCCAAAGTGTCGATCCTGCTCCGATCTCACGGTCGTGATGACTCATCAAAAGCTCATAGTATGTGTGCTCGGTCTCCTTGACGTCAAGATAATCGTTCGGCTCTCGGTGCGACGATCCCGCATAGACCGCCTCGGGGATCTCTCGCTCTCCCGTCATTTCGGAAAAGCTCGCGACGATATGATCCCTCGCCCGCTCCAGATACTGCACACGGTACCGCGCGATCACCGCCGCCTCCTGTGCCAATTGGCTTGACCAGAACTCTATGGTGTCGTGAAAGGTTTTGCGGTCTTCCTCTGCCCGCCGTATCAGCTGATTTCTCTGTTTGAGGATTTGGTTATACCTTTGCAGACTGCGAAGATAGACGGGATAAAGCTGGGAAATGGCAATATCCAGATAATTGCGCCGCTCGCCCGGTCCTTCCTTGATCAAGGACAGATGCTCGGGACAAAACAACACAGTCCGAAAGGCTCCCACAATATCCGAAAGCCTTCCTACCTTCACCTTGTTCTGCTCGATCCTACGCCGTCTTCCCTTCATCATGCGGACGGTAATATTCTGTCGTCTGACCGAGTCGGTATAATCCATCGATATCTCTGCGGTCTCCTGCCCGAAGCGGATCATTTCCTCCTCGTGCGAGGTACGAAAGCTCTTTCCAAGCGCGGTAAACCCGATCGCCTCCAGCAGATTGGTTTTCCCTTGCGCGTTGTCTCCGTAGAGAATATTGACCCCCTGATCAAATTCTACCTCGGCTTCCTCGATATTACGGAAGTTGCGAATAGATATTCTGTTACATTCCATAACACCGGAAAGCTCCCTTTTTTATTTTTTTAGTCCTTCATTCTGACAGGCAGAAGCATAAATAGCTCCTCCTGACCTTCTTCCTTCTCCGCAGGCTCAATATTCATGCTGGTCAGAGCCGACGTCATCGAAAGCTTGACCTTCTCGGCAGTCGCAGCGCGCAGACTGTCGATCAGGAAGCGGTTGTTGAAGGCAATGAGAATTTCGTCTCCCTCGTGTCCTACCTCAAGCTCGTCATAAATACTTCCCAGCGTGGAGACCGCGGAAATTTTGAGCAAAGACTCCTCAAACTGCAGCTTGACGTGAGATCTAACGCTTCCCGCAACCTTTTCCTCGGTAACGAGCGCAGCTCTCTCAAGTGCTGCGATCATTCTCTCGCGATCCACAGTTGCAAAGATGCGGTGCGTGTTGAGAATGATGCGGTCAAAATCAATATAAACACCGTCGATCAGACGCGAGAAAAAGGTAAGGCTTCCAATATTGAAAACAATATTCTTACGCGTCATGTAGATGCGTACCGTCTCTCTTTCGTCGTCGCGAAGCAGCTTATACAGCTCGTTCACGGTCTTTGTAGGAATGATAAAGGAATATTTCAGCTCCGAGCCGTCGGCATTTTTGTTTTCCACGTCCACGCTCGCAGCGCATTTTGCAAGCTTAAAGCTGTCACAGGCAACAGCCAAAATCTGATTGTCGGTAATTCGAAAATAGCATCCGTTCAAAACGGGACGCTGATCGTTTACCGCCATTGCATACATCACCTTGGAAAGCATGCTTTTGAGTACCGACTGACCGATCTCAAATCCATCGTCGGTCACAAGTCTCGGAATAGCGGGATAGTCGTTGCCCGACAGCGCGTTCATGCGGTGATTGGAGCGTCCGCCGGAAATGCACGCCTGAAGGCTCTCATCAACCGTAAGCGTGATAAAGTCACCCTCCATTACGCGAAGCGTTTGCACGAATTTCTGCGCGTTGATAATGGCAACACCGCTTTCCTCGACCTGTGCCTCGACCGTAATACGCATACCCTTTTCAAGGTCAAAGGTGGTCATCACACAGCTGCCGTCGTCCTTGGCGTCGATCAGAATACCCTCCACCGCACTGAGCGTGGACTTTCCCGATACCGCGCACATCAGGGGAGCGACCGCGTCGCTGATCTGCTGTCTGTTAAAAATTACTTTCATATCAATTATATCCTTTCCGATAGTTCAAATAAATGGGTAAGAGAGACGATCGTTACGTCGTATCTCTCGGAACCTCCGCGCAGCGGAAGTAAACAAGAAAAATAGTAAATAATTTAGTAGTAGCAGTATTAGTGGCTGTGGAAAATGTGGAAAACTCGAAAATGCTTTGTAGTATAAGGATTTTTCAGACTTAATAATTGAATAAGTCCTTGAAAAACCCCCGAATAAAAATTGAAAAAGTAAGAAAGATCAATGATGAAAAGGAGCGAACAAAGCCAAACGGAAATAGTCATGAGAAAAATTAAGAAACGCGGGAGTTTTCCACAGACATTTTCTTGTGGAAAAGAAAAAAATCAAAGAAAAAATAAATTAAATAAAATCAATTTTCCACAACCTGCTCACAATCATTATAAACAATCTGTTTTTATTGCAAGACAAGCCTTGACGGCATTTTTTTGAGATTAAAATCAATGAAAAATTACAGTTTTTCAATCGGTTTTCCACAGGTGTGTAAAAGGGTGTGGAAAAGTGATCTTCACGCTGTTGAAAAGCTTCAAGAAAACCCCTTTTAGAAAAAGTATAAATTAACCGAGAATATTCTTTTTCAATTCACTCATCTCAACCGCAAAGGATGGGTCAAGCGAAGCCTTTTGATAGGTTGTGTTATAGGATACCAATATAGTGGTGTGATCACGGTTGAAGATCTTTGCAATATTTGGATAGGACATCTCGGTCATTTCGCGGATCAGATATATCGTTGCGTGACGCGCGTAGGCGATCTCCTTTTGTCTCTTGGGACCGATAATATCCTCTTTGGAGACGTTATATTTCTCGTAAACTGCGTTGAAGATCTTATCGACCGTAATGCTGACCGGCTCTCCCCCGTCCAAAAGCTCAGCAATGCACTCACGCGCCAGCTCCATGGTAATGGTCTTTCCCGAAAGAAAGGTAAGCGCGCCCAGCTTTTTGATTGCTCCCTCGATCTGACGGATATTGGAGCGCAAATTTTCTCCAAGGAAAGTCAGCACCTCATCAGGAATCTTGACGTTCACCTGTTCAGCCTTCTTTTTGATGATCGCAATGCGGAGCTCAAGATCCGGCGGCTCAATGTCCGCAAGAAGTCCCCACTCAAAGCGGGATTTGAGACGGTCCTCAAGCGTTTTAATGTCACGCGGCGGACGGTCGGAGGTGAGAATGATCTGCTTCTTTTCCTCAAAGAGTGCGTTGAAGGTATGGAAGAATTCCTCCTGCGTTGAGATTTTACCCGCAATGAACTGAATATCGTCGATCAGAAGCACGTCGCATTTTCGGTACTTATCGCGAAAGTCCTCCATAGTCTTGCTCGTCAGACACGCGATCATTTGGTTGGTAAAGTCCTCACCCTTGGTGTAAATGATCTTGACGTGCGGATTGGTCTGCTTCATGCGGTTAATGATCGCGTACATCAGGTGGGTTTTGCCGAGTCCGCTGTTTCCGTAGATAAAGAGCGGGTTGTAGTTGGTGGCAGGGTTGTTTGCCACGGCAACGCAGGCAGCGTGAGCAAATTTATTGGTGCTGCCAACGATAAAGTTTTCAAAGGTATAATCAAAGTTAAAGTCGGCAAGATTTTTTGCTTCCTTGATGCGTGCTTCCTTTTCGGTGTGGGAAGACTCCTCGGGAGCGGCGGCAAGGTCGGCTGCTGTGGGAGAGCCCGAAAAGATCAGATTGACCTTGACCTCAAAGCCCAGAAGACGGCAAAAAGCCAGCGTAATATCCTTGATGTATTTATCCTGAATAATGTTGAACTTAAATTCGGAGGCAATGCTCATAGTGATCATATCGTCTTGAAAATCGGTGATCTCGACGTTGCCGAACCAGAGGTTGATAGTGGTTTCGGAAAGGCGGTCGCGGAACGACTCCTTTACCATTTCCCACACTTGGCGGATCTCCTCCAAATAATTTTGTACGGACATAAATTTATCGTCCTTTCTGTAGCTTTTTTCTTAACGCTATAATAATATATATAGTATTATAACATATTATTATAGGGATTACAAGAAACAAGTAAAAAAAATAAAAAAATTTACAATTAATTTATAAGTCAATCAATAAAAAGAGTTGAAAAAAGTGAAAAAAAGGATATAATAGAATAGAAAAAAATAGTTAGTTATCGCTAACTAAAAAAGGGGGGAGACCGATCAAAAGACTGCATTATGAGATTTTGGGCATGAGCTGTGCGGCTTGTGTATCTCACGTTGAGCGTGCGATTCTGCGCGTGACCGATCCGCACGATACCGTGACCGTTTCGCTTTTGACCAACTCGGTCTCGATCCTTCTTTCGCGAGAGACGGACGGAGACGAATTGGAAAAGCTGGAGAGAAGTCTGGAGGCTGCGGTCAGGTCGGCAGGATATACGTTGTTGATCAAGACGGAAAAGACCGAAAAAAAGGAAGCAGGACCTTCACGGGACGTCGCCTCGCTGATAGTCTCTCTGTTCTTTACCCTTCTGACGATGTATATTGCGATGGGTGGTATGATGGGACTTCCTATACCGTCGGTACTTTTGGGAGTCGAGAGAGCGTGGCTGATGGCACTGACGCAGATGCTCCTCACGCTTCCCGTGCTTGTGATCAACCGAAAATTCTTTATCAAGGGCTTCTCTGCCCTATTGCACCGTGCGCCGAACATGGATTCTCTCATTGCGGTGGGAGCGGGAGCCTCGTTTCTTTATGGCATCGTAGCGGTCGTCATGATTGCCTCAAGCCAAGACCACACGGTGATCCACTCATGGATGCACGACCTTTATTTTGAGTCGGCGGCAATGATACTCACGCTGGTCTCGTTTGGAAAGCTTCTTGAATCGCGTGCCAAGGATAAGGCGTCTGATGCGGTGAGGTCCCTGTCCGAGCTGTCACCAAAATATGCCGCCGTGATTCGCGATGGGAAAGAAGAATCGATCCCCGTAGGTGAGATAGAGGAGGGGGATCTGCTCCTGATCCGTGCGGGGGAATGGATCCCCGTGGACGGCATAGTGGTAAGCGGTACGGGAGCTTCTGATGAGTCGGCTCTGACGGGAGAGGGAATGCCAGTAGAGAAGGAAGAGGGAGATCCGGTACGCGCGGCGTGCGTCCTGACTGCGGGAGCCTTGACGGTACGCGCGACCGACGTGGGCGAGAATACCTCGCTCTCCCGCATCATTCGTCTGCTTGAGGACGCGGCGGCATCAAAAGCACCGATCGCGAGAATTGCAGACCGTGTCAGTGCGGTATTCGTTCCCTGCGTGATGGCGATCTCGGCTTTGACGCTGATCCTATGGCTGATCCTGACACAAAGCGTAGAGCTTGCGTTGCGCTCTGCGGTTTCAGTATTGGTGATCTCCTGCCCCTGCGCGCTCGGTCTTGCCACACCAACGGCAATTACGGTGGGCATCGGCAGAGGTGCGAGAATGGGGATTCTGTTCCGCAGTGCAGAGGCACTGGAAAAGCTTTGCGGCGTTAAGACCATCGTTTTTGATAAAACAGGAACCTTGACGGAAGGGAAACCCTCTCTGACCGATGTTTACGCATACGGTACAAGTGCAGATCGTGTGCTTCGGTATGCCGCATCGATAGAGCGTCTTTCGTCGCATCCTCTCGCGCACGCGATTTGCATTGGCGCGGAGCAGATGCATATAGAATTAGCAGAGGTTCGCTTCTTCTCGTCCATGACCGGAATTGGCGCCAAGGGAGAGATTGAAGGAAGGGCTTTCCGCGTGGGAAGACCCGACAAGGAATTTCTATCTCTTGTCAAAAATTGCCCCCAAAAAGAGACTAAGGATCACGCAAGCGACAGAGAACAGTCGGTCGGAATCTATGAAAAAAACGACCTCTCCGAGATCTATGCGGACTTTGCAAGACTTGAGGGAGAGGGAAAGACGGCGGTGCTTTTGAGTGTTGACGAGTGTCCTATTGGCGTGCTTGGAATTGCCGACCGTATTCGCGCAGACTCAAAAAACGCCGTGGAAGCCATGAAAAAACGTGGTGTGCGCTGTTTGATGCTGACGGGGGATAATGAGCGCACGGCGGCTTTCGTCGCCCAGAGAACGAATTTGGATGGTTTTCGGGCGGGGTTGATGCCGGAGGATAAGGAACGCATGATCGGGGAGCTTCAAGAGACGGGATCGACCGCTATGGTGGGAGACGGGATCAACGACGCACCCGCGCTCGTCAGAGCCGACGTTGGTATCGCCATAGGAGTTGGAACCGACGTTGCCATCGATTGTGCGGGAGTGGTCTTGTCGAAGCCATCGCTGACGGGGGTTGCCAAGGCATACGCGCTTTCGCGCGCTACCATTCGCATCATCAAGCAAAATCTGTTTTGGGCGCTCTTTTATAACGCGATCTGTATTCCGATCGCGGCGGGCGTTTTCTATCCCGTCTTCGGTTGGCAGCTCAGTCCCATGCTTGCATCAGCGGCAATGAGCTTTTCCTCGGTCTGCGTGGTGACAAACGCGCTCAGACTGAAAAGGATTCGTCTTTTGGAAGACTCCGAGGACAAGAATACAGAATATGAAAAAACAGAAAAGGGAGAGAAGGAAATGTTGTTTTCGAAAAAAAGCACAACCTACAAAATTGCGGTTGAGGGGATGATGTGTCAGCATTGCGTGGCGCACGTCAAAAAGGCGTTGGAAGCCGTCAAGGGCGTGAAGACGGTAGAGGTCAGCCTTGACGAAAAGCTTGCGACCGTGACCGCCACCTGCGATGCGACGACATTGACCGATGCTATCAACGCGGCAGGCTATACCGCAGGCGACGTGAAGGTCTTGAACT
>JAZRIE010000329.1:0-4840 GCA_045645105.1 Eubacteriales bacterium
GTGGAGGAGCCGGAGGAGCTGCCCACCCCACCGAGCAAGCTCCCGATCTTCCAGCGCCGTCAGCTACCGCGCAAAAAGATCGCCGAGGAAAAGCTGTCTGCCGCCGAGCTAATCCGCAAGAAAAGCGGACTGAGCGAGGACGACGTCGCCATGATCCTTGAGCTTGGATACGAAAACGAGCTTGGTCGCTTGGTTGGATACGAGAACCTGAAGCGACTGAAAAGCGAGCACGTCAAAAAATCCAAGTCGCCACGAGAGGAACAGTACGGCACGGCGTTTGGCTATCGCGGAGCAGAATATGCGAACGATAACCAGAAGGACACGGCAATTGCAGCCTACGTTCACGACCGAAAGAGTGTTCTGCTTCGTCTCTGTCTGACGTCTCTCCTCTCCCTGCTCCTGCTCTTTGTGGAAATGCCGCACCTCGTTGGCGGGTTCCTTGAGGAAACACTTTCCATGCCACGGCTACTACCGCTCGCAAGCACGCTTTTGCTTGCCACCATTGCGCTTCTCTCATGGAAGCAGATCCACAGCGGCATGCGCGCCTTTTTCCGCTTCACCCCAACGCCCTACTCTGTCCCTGCGCTGGTCCTGCCCGTGGCGTTTCTCCATAACCTTGCCCTGCTCGTCATGGGAACTGAGGGAATCCGTATCTCACTCCCTGCCGCCCTCTCGCTTCTTTTGATCACAGTGTGCGACGTGCTGCGTCTTTCCTGTGAGCTTCGTACACTCCGTTTGATCTCCGCCGAGGGTGAAAAGCAGGTTCTTGTTGCCGCCACGCCGCGTAAAAAGAAGCTCCGCCACGGTAAAAAGATCGTCAAGATCATCAATGACGACGACGGCGAACCACGGTATGAAATACGCAGCGCGACACAAACGGTAGGATTTTTCCGACGTCATAACAGCTTTGATTCAGCAACCCGCCCCTTTACCGTCTTGCTCTATACCGTCTTTGCGTTGGCAACGCTGACCGCATTCTTCGGAGCAATCTTTACTTCGTCGGTCACGTCTGCCGTCTCCACCTTCATGATCACCGTGGCACTCGGAATGCCGCTCTCGGCGATTTGGGTCTACTTTTACCCGCTCTGCCACGCAAACCGACTCCTATCGCGCCGCAATTGCGCCCTGATCGGTGAGGAGGCGGTAGAGGAATTTGACTGTCCGAAAACGCTGATCTTTCACGACACCGATCTTTGCAAGGTAAAAGCCTGCACCGAGATCGCCGTTCGTGACGGCGACGATTTCCGCAACGATCTGCGCCTCTCGTGCATTTTGTTCCGCAAGCTTGGCGGCACCCTGACCTCGCTTGGGGATTCTGTTCCCCCGCTGACAAAGGGAGACCCCGACACCGCAATCGTTCGGATTATGGACGACGGCGTTGAGGCGGTCGTTGACCACCGCTATCACGTATTGGCAGGAAGTGCCGAGTTTTTGCGTCGAAGCGGTATTCGCGTGCCGCGTGAAAGCTCCGACAAGGCATTGCGACGCACCACCGATACCAGCCCCATGTACGTAGCAGTCGACGGCGTATTGAAGCTGAATTACGAGGTACAGTATAGCATCAGCGATGACTTTGAATCGTTGATCCGCGACCTTTCCGAGGGCGCGTGCAACGTTTCGGTCTATAGCTACGACCCCAACCTGACCAACGACTTCCTGTCGCCTCTGCGAGGAGAGAATGCCGAGCCAATTCGTGTGGTCAAGCCGGGACGTCTTGAGGACGAGCATCCTTTGGATCTTGCCGACACGGGAGCCGTTGCACTCGGAAAACACACCGACCTCGTCTACCCGACCTATGCGGCAAGCTCGATTGGAGCGGTGCGACGCTTCGGCTTCCGCATGCAATGGATCTCCACGCTTCTCGGTGCGGGAATTGCCGTTTTGCTGCTGCTCCTTGGTGAGCAAGGTCTGCTTTCGGTGCTGGCGATAGCAGGCTATCACGTCTTCTGGCTGATCGTCTCTACCCTCGCAACACACTCCGAGATCAATCGGGAAAAGCTGCGGATGAAATAAAAAAGATAGATGGGTCACCTCGGTGACCCATATCAAAAACACGCAAGTGCGAATTTTGTCAAATAAGGATTCAAAATAAATATTATGGCTATTACAAACAACAGTACGATTCTAAAGTCCATCTCCAAGCCCGGCAGATACGCGGGCGGAGAGTACGGTCAGATCATCAAGAACAAGGCCGACGTCAAGGCGCGCTTTGCCTTTTGCTTTCCCGACACCTATGAGATCGGTATGTCCAATCTCGGCGTGCGCCTGCTCTATGGATCTCTCAATGAGCATCCCGACATCTGGTGCGAACGTGCCTACACCCCGTGGGTGGATATGCAGGAGGAAATGAAAAAGCACGATCTGCCTCTGACCGCCTTGGAGAGCGGCGATCCTCTTGCCGCATTTGATTTCGTTGCCTTTACGCTCCAATACGAAATGAGCTACACCAACGTGCTCAAAATGCTGGAGCTTGCCCAGATCCCGCTCCGTACCAAGGATCGCGGCGAGGACGCGCCCCTGATCATCGGCGGCGGTCCTTGTGCCTACAATGCCGAGCCGATCGCAGACTTTTTCGATCTGTTCAACATTGGTGAGGGCGAGGATATGCTCCCCTCGATCGTCCGTCTCTATATCCAAATGAAGGAGAACGGCAGCTACACGCGTGCAGGATTCTTGCGCGAAGCCGCACGCACCATTCCCGGTGTCTACGTGCCGTCACTCTATGACGTCACATACAACGACGACGGCACGATACACGCCTATACCCCCGTCTACGACGACGTTCCCCAAAAAGTTACCAAGCAGATCATCAAGGATCTTGACAAGGTCTATTTCCCCGACAAGGTGGTCATGCCCTACATCGAAACGGTTCACGACCGCATCATGCTTGAGGTCTATCGCGGCTGTATCCGCGGTTGCCGCTTCTGTCAGGCAAGCATGATCTACCGTCCCGTGCGCGAGAAATCGCCGGACGTACTCAACGAGCAAGCCAAAAAGCTGTTTGACAGCACGGGATATGAGGAAATTTCCCTCTCGTCGCTCTCGATCAGCGACTACACCTCGCTCGAGCCGCTCTGCGACAAGCTTCTTTCCTGGACCGACGACAACATGGTCAGTCTTTCTCTCCCCTCTCTGCGCGTGGACAGCTTCAGTAAGGAGCTGATGAACCGCATCGACTCGGTGCGTTCCTCGTCCCTGACCTTTGCCCCCGAGGCGGGTACGCAAAGACTGCGTGACGTGATCAACAAAAACGTGCGAGAGGAAGACGTTTTGCGTGCGGTGCAGGTGGCGTTCGACGCAAAAAAGAACGCCGTCAAGCTCTATTTTATGAACGGTCTTCCCACCGAAACGCTCGAGGACCTCGACGGCATTGCCGCGCTTGCCGACAAGGTCGCCGAGGCGTACTACCAAAATCCCAATCGCAACCGCTCACGTCAGGTGCAGGTCACGGTCAGCGTCTCCTGCTTTATCCCGAAGCCCTTTACGCCCTTCCAATGGGAAGCGCAGGACACCATGGAGATGCTAGCCGAAAAGCAGGAATATCTCAAGACCAAAATCACAAATCGTCACGTGCGCTATCAACACCACGACGCAAAGGTCTCTCGCATTGAGGCAGTGCTGGCACGCGGAGACCGCCGCCTTGCCGACGCGCTGGAGCTTGCCTGCCGAGAGGGCTTCTGCTTTGACGCATGGGACGAATACTTTGACTACGACAAGTGGATGAGCGTATTTGAGCGCACGGGCGTTGATCCCGCGTTCTACGCAAACCGCGCGTTCGGTCTTGACGAGATCCTTCCTTGGGACGTGATCGACTGCGGCGTGAGCAAGGAGTTCTTCCTACGTGAGCGCGCCAAGGCTTACGCGGCTTCCACCACCCCCAACTGCCGCGAGGCGTGCAGTGCCTGCGGTGCAAATAAGCTCGGCGGCGTGCGTGCCGTCTGCCCCGGCTGTCAGGACGCGACCAAGACGGTTCCCGCCGAGGTCAAGCTCCTAAGCAAGGCAGAGCTTTGGGCAAAGCTCGACCAGCCCAAGACCGTGCGCATCATGTTCCGCAAGGTGGGCGACCTGCAATACATCTCGCATCTTGACCTGCAACGCACGATCGCTCGCGTGCTGGTGCGCGCGCAGATCCCCATGTGGTACACACAGGGCTTCAATCCGCACGCAAAGGTCATCTTCGGCATCCCGCTTTCGGTGGGTACCGAGAGCGAGTGTGAGTTTATCGACCTGCGCATTGACCGCGACATTTCCCCCGCAGAGGTCAAGGAACGCCTCAACCGCGAGCTGACGAACGAAATGCAGATCCTTGAGGCCTACGAGCCGAAATCGACCTTTATGGACGTATGCAGTGCAAAATATGAGTTCTGTCTGCGCTTTGCGGGGGCTGATGCCGAGACCGCACAAAGACTGCAAACGCTCTACACGACCTCGCCCCTTTACATGACGAAAAAGACCAAATCGGGCGACAAGGAGATCGACATTGTTGGCATGATCCGCCGCGTGAAGGTCGTTTATAACGAAGCGCACCCGAACGAGATCCGCATCAGCGCGATCCTTTCGGCAGGAAACAGCGAGCATCTCAATCCCGAATTTCTCATCAAGGCGGCAAAGGATCACCTTGGTATCCTTTGCGGCGATCCCAAAAACGAGACCTACTCGATCCTGCGTACCCACGTTTATCTCGCGGACGATACCACGGAGTTCCGCTAAAATACAAAACCCCCCTTTGGAAAATCGCTTGCGCGAAGCTCCAAAGGGGATTTTTGTTTTACTGTATAGCCTCTACGGCATCTTTTAAGAAATAATCGTACAACCAAGCATATGTTTCCGGACACAGCTC
>JAZRIE010000330.1:0-3105 GCA_045645105.1 Eubacteriales bacterium
TTTGTCATACCGAGCGATGTGGTGCGCTTGACCGTGTCGGCAATTCTGTGCGCCGCGCTTGCCGCTTGATGACGATAGGCACGCAGACAAACACGCGTGATCTGCGACGGCGTGATCAGGCAACGCGCACCATCTGCAATGGCAACGTAGCGCACGTCGGGGGAGAGCTTGCTCATGCCGCGCTTGGCCGACTCCTGACGGGTCGAGCCTCCGCGAGTGAGCGCGGTCAGCTTGGAAATGCCGTATTGCTTCGCGATCTGATAGACGGCTTCAAAATCCTCGGGTCGGGTGACCACGACGATCTCGCGGATCAGCTTGCATTTCTGGTATGCCATGAGAGTGTGTCCCAATACAGGCACTCCGCACAGCTCCTCCAGCTGTTTGTTGATGCTCCCACCCATACGTGTGGAGTTTCCTGCCGCTAAGATGATGGCGGCAGTTTGCTTTGCCTTCACGGTCTCAAGAAACCGTTCGGCAATTTCAATCTTATCGGTGATCATGCTTTGACATGACTCCTTTCAAGCAGATTACAGTTCCTGTTTCTCAATTGCAGTGATCATGTCGACGCGGACCTTGTGCTTGCCACCTTCAAAGTCGGTGTCAATAAAGTTATCAACAAGATCGAAGGCAAGACCCATGCCAACCACGCGCTCTCCAAAGCAGAGAACGTTTGCATCATTGTGCTGGCGTGTCAAGCGTGCACTGAAGGTATCTGAGCAAGCGGCGGCACGAATCCCCTTATGTTTGTTTGCTGCCATAGACATTCCAATGCCCGTGCCGCAAATGAGAATTCCAAGCTCGGTGACGCCGTCCTGCACGTTTTTGCAGACTGCGTGTGCAAAGTCGGGGTAGTTACAGCTTTCGGTGGAGTGCGTGCCCACATCGATCACCTCCACACCGCGCTCCTGCAGATGCGCGATGACCTTGCATTTCAGTTCATATGCCGCGTGATCGCAGCCAATCGTAATTTTCGTTGTTCTCATATTTGTAATTCCTCTCGGTAATTTATTGTGATTTTTCACGCTCGGCACGCTCGCGCTCGGCTTGCGAGGGGCGCAGATAGGTGGGGGACATTTCCGCGTCGGTGGTGCGGATTCCCGAATCATAGGCGGATTTTGCGACCTGTGCGACCGAAAACGCGCTTTGATGACGCAGTCGTTCAGGGGTCTCACGGGTGGGATGCTTCAGATTTTCCTTGGTGATCTCGTAGCCGTCGCCGCAGAGATACACGGACTCGTCGTATGCGGCAAGTAGCTCGTCGAGCTCGGTGATGGCAATGGCACTGTCGGGGCAAAGGCGCGTCAGTTTTCCGTTTTCACAACGGAACAGAGCCGTGTAGACCTGCTTGCGCCGCGCGTTCATGACGGGGCAGATCAAACCGTCGAGCACGTTCAGATTGTAAGCAAGCGCGTCCAAGGTCGATACGCCGATGCAGGGCTTTTGCGTGTTGAATGCCAAGCCCTTTGCGGTCGCCGCGCCGATGCGCACACCTGTAAACGAGCCGGGACCTGCCGATGCGGCAAACAGATCGACGTCGTCGGGGTCGAGATCAAAGAAGCGCAAGAGCGACTCCACCATAGGCAGGAGTGTTTCACTGTGTGTGTTTCCGTTGTTGACGGTATATTCACCAAGCAGACGGTCGTCCTCGCAGAGCGCGACCGATGCGACGGTTGCGGTGCTGTCCAATGCTAATATTTTCACGTTGCGTCCTCCTCTGAGCGTATTTCGACCGTGATCCGACGGCTGTCGGGGGTATTGGGATCGTCCTTTTCGATCGTCACGCGCAGATATTCCTCAGGGAGCGCATAGGGGATCTTCTCGCTCCACTCCACAAGGCAGATGCCACGCCGTTCGAGATAGTCGTAAAAGCCGATCGAGTAGAGGTCGTCCTCGTCCTCAATGCGGTACATATCAAAATGGAATAGAGAGCGTGGTTTTGCGCGGTATTCATTGACCAGCGCAAATGTGGGGGAGCGGACGAGGCTTTCGGGGGCGATCACCGAGGCAAATCCGCGCACAAAAGCGGTTTTACCAACGCCGAGGTCGCCGTAAAGCGCGATGAACGGCGGGAGTGTATCATTCTCTTGCATTTGCCTTGCAAGCGAGGCTCCTGCGGCTTCGGTCTCGGCAGGCGAGAAGGTATTGAGCATATAAAAAAGGGACACGGGGTAAGACCTCCTCGTTTTGCTACTTTACAATGTCTTCTATATTTAGTATACCATAGTTTGAAGAATTTGTAAAGCCCTTTGCGACGAAATTGAACGCAAAAGGCTTTGTTTTTTTATTTTTTTACTTTTTCTTGAGATCGGGCAGGGAGGTACGGCTTCCGTCGGGGTACTGAATGACCGTGTTTTCGAGAACCTGACCAAACTGTGCGCGAAAATCGCGAATATACTCCTCACGCAGGGCGAGCTGCTCGGCGGTCTCCTCGTCGGTAAGTCCTACCGTTTTTTTCTTTTTTGCCAGCTCGTTGATCCGTGCGATCTTTTCCTTTTCCATTGTATAAACTCCTTTAAATCAAAAATATCGTTCCCACGTCGGTGAGCGGCTCGTCCGTAAGCGAGACCGTCTCAAAGCCGTGGTTGTTGCAAAACGCGGTGATTGCCGCGTGGGCGGGGTGCGTGGCGAGGTTGCCGCAAAAGAAAATCTCCCGCGTGCCTCCGTAGGGGGCAAAGCTTGAAGCACCGCCGAGAAAGCCCGTGTTGTAGCATGGAAGGGTGACGTACCCCGCGCGGATTTTCAGCACGTCAAGTTGGTTGACAGATGCCGCGCGTGCGATCGAAGGATCGGCGGTGATGAGGGCGCGCTCTCCCACGGGAACGGTGGAGCATTTTGCATATCCTTGACGGACGGGGACTATACGATATCCTTCCTTGATCTCGTTCTCCGTATGCGTGGGCAGACAAAACAAACACGATCCCACGGGGGCGGCGTTGAGCCGAATGTCGTGCGGATAGGTCGCACCAAGCTCATCTTTGAGTATGACGAGCGGTCTTTGCGCGGCGAGCGCGATCATTGCCAGCTCATTCTTTGCTGTCTCATGGTAGCTTTTTGTACAATAAACGGCGTCCTGCGCAAAAAAGAGAAGCATATCGGGGTGTGAGG
>JAZRIE010000331.1:0-2215 GCA_045645105.1 Eubacteriales bacterium
GCCCCACGCCCCGCTTAAGAAGCTTTTTGAAAAAAGTTTCTTAAGAATCTTCAAAAACTTTAAACCAGGACATGTGTTGATCACATCTCGCAAAACGCGCGAAGAATGGCAAGCCCTACCTCGCCGCTCTTTTCGGGGTGAAATTGCGTTCCCATCACGTTGCCGTCGGCGACCGCCGCCGTCAGCGTTGCCTCGTACTCGGTGGTGGCAATCACCGACGCGTCACAGTCCGCACCGTAAAAGGAGTGGACGAAATAGACGTAGTCACCGTCCTTCAGATATTTGAACAACGGGTGCTTCTCCTTGCCGAACGACAGCGCGTTCCAACCGATGTGCGGGATCTTGGTCTTTGGCGACACCACGTCGCGGATCGCCTTGACCGAGCCCTTGATCAGCCCAAGCCCCTCGTGCTCGCCGTATTCGTAGCTTTTTTCAAACAGCATCTGCATACCAAGGCAGATACCAAGCAGGGGCTTTCCGCGGCTCGTTTCCTCGATCACCACGCGGTCAAGACCGCTCTCGCGAAGCTTTCGCGCCGCATCCTCAAACGCGCCCACACCGGGCAGGATCAGACGATCAGCCTTGGCGATCATTTCTCTGTCCGAGGTCACCACCGCCGTCTGTCCGATAAAGCCGAACGAGCTTTCGAGTGAGAACAGATTTCCTACGCCGTAGTCGATAATGGCGATCATAAAAGGACTCCCTTGGTGGACGGAATTTCGTCGGCACGCGATGCGTCCTGCGACACAGCACTCGCAAGTGCGCGCGCAAGTGCCTTGAAGATCGCCTCGATGATGTGGTGCGAGTTTTTACCGTCCAATTGTCTGATGTGCAGAGTAATTGCCGCCTGACGCACGAGGGCACCTAGAAATTCCTCAACCAGCTCGGTGTCAAAGTCGCCGACCTTCTCTGTGGGGATCTCGGCGTTATAGACGAGGCAAGCGCGACCCGAAATATCCACGGCGCACAGCACGAGGGCTTCGTCCATGGGAAGGATCATACTGCCGTAGCGCAGAATGCCCGCGCCGTTGCCAAGTGCCTCGCGGAATGCGTTTCCAAGACAGATACCGATGTCCTCAACGCTGTGGTGGTAATCGACCTCTACGTCGCCACGACAACGCACCGTCAGATCAAAGCGACCGTGCTTTGCAAACAACGTAAGCATATGGTCAAGAAAGCCGCACCCCGTTTGAACGTCCGACTTCCCCGTTCCATCAAGATTGAAGGAGAGCGCAATATCGGTCTCCCCCGTTTTGCGTGTGATTTCCGCGTTTCTCATATCAGTTCCGCTCCTTTCTTTTTTGGGCAAGGATCTCGCCCGTGACGTTGATCAAGGCTTTCATTTCGTCCATCGTTCCTACGGTGATGCGGTTGAAATTCTTGATCTGCTCGGTAGTGAAATGCCGCACGAGAATGCCGCGACGCTTCAGCTCAAGATACAATGCCTCGCCGTCGATCTCGTCGCTTTGTGCAAAAATAAAGTTTGCCTTGGAGTCAAGCACCTCAAAGCCAAGCTCGCGCAATGCATTGGTCGCATAGGCGCGATTTTCCTCGATCACGCGGCAATTGTTCATATAATATTCGTTTTCCGCAACCGCCGCAATGCCCGCAAGCATGGTCAGTCGGTTGATGTTATAGGGATTTGTGGAATACTTGATCTTATTGAGGTCATCGATCAACGAAGCCGATCCGACGGCAAAGCCAAGCCGCCCGCCCGCGAGCGAGTAGGACTTGGAAAAGGTGCGCACCACCAAAAGATTTTCATAGCGGTGGACAAGCTCCACACAGCTTTTTGCGCCAAAATCCACGTATGCCTCGTCGATGACGACCACGTGATCGGGATTGCTCCGAACGATCCCCTCGATCTCATCGACTGTAAGCACAAGCCCCGTGGGAGCATTCGGATTTGCGATAACGACGGTCCTTCCGACGTTATGATAGTCGGCGGCACGGATCGAAAAATCCTTTGCGAGAGGGATCATTTTGGCATCGACGCCGTACAGATCGGCATAGACCTTATAAAAGCCGTAGCTGATCTCGGGAAACGCCGCGCCGCACCTATCGCCGTCGCAAAACGCCATAAACGAAAAATTCAGAATATCGTCTGATCCGTTGGAAACGAAGATATTTTCCTTCCCAAAGCCGACCAAGTCCGCCAAGCTCTCACGGAGTCTTCCGCAATCGGGATCGGGATACAGACGCAGATTTTTGACCT